>JAJDFU010000149.1 GCA_020528935.1 Saprospiraceae bacterium
GGGGCCGGTCTGGGGGCCCGGAAATGTTTAAAAGAGACCGGCCAAAATACGGTTGAGGCCGGTGATGAAGATGGGCCAGCTGACGGCCGAAGGTGGTCCAGAAAGCACTACCGGGCCGGCCTTCCCGGACAAAGGCCAGGAGCAGAAAGGCCCGGCTGCCGGCCTGGCCGTGATGCAGTACTTCGGGGATGCGCAGCGCGCCGGCTTGCTGCAGGGCGCGCAGGCCGTCGGCTTCGGTCCGGAACATGTGGGCGGCATGGGCTGCCCGGTTGGTTTTCAGGAAGAAGCGCCCCTTCGCGGTATCCAGGGCACAGGCTTCGTTGATGTCCCCGCCGGCTACGGGCGTACTGCCGACAATTTCGGTGTCCAACAGGCTAGCGAGGGCCCTTTTCAGTTTCGGATCGATCACAGCTTGTTGCGGTTCACGATCTCCTGCAGTTCGTCCCGGTAATTTTTCCCGATGGGCAGGTGCTTCACCTTGCCCTTTTCCATGACCTCCACCATATTGCCCATCAGGGCTTCGATCTTCTGCACATTGACGATGTAGGAGCGGTGGATGCGCTGGAAGATATCGTCCGGCAGTTTTTCCTCCAGGCTCTTCATGGTCTGGAGCGTGATCACGCGGCTGTCGTCCATGCGGATGATGACGTAGTCTTTCAGCCCCTCGATGTAGATGATGTCGTCGAAGCGGACCTTGACCAGTTTTTTATCGGCCTTCACGAAGAAGAACTCGCGCTCTTCCCCGGCCGGAGCAGCCGCCTGAGTGTCGGCGGCATCCCGCTGCAGCTGCAGCTGATCCATGGCCTTGTTGACGGCCTTCATGAAGCGCTCCAGCGAGATGGGCTTGAGCAGGTAATCCAGTGCATTGAGCTCGAAGCCTTCCACGGCAAAATCGGAATAGGCCGTGGTGAAGATGACCATGGGCGGACTGGCCAGGGTCTTCAGGAAGTCGATGCCCGTAAGCTGGGGCATCTGGATATCCAGGAACATGAGGTCCACCTGATGCTTTTGCAGCGCCTCATTGGCCTGCAGGGCATTGCTGCACTTCTCCACCAGCTGGAGTTCGGGTACTTTCTGGATGTAGGTCTCCAGCACGTCCTGGGCCAGAGGTTCATCATCCACGATAATCACATTTATCATTCGGGCTTACATTTTGGATTCGAGATCTATTTCCAGGTTGACGGCGTAGGATTTCGGCTTGTCCTCGATCGTCAGCTCGTACTGGCCGGGATAGAGCAGGTCGAGTCGCCGGCGTACGTTGACCAGTCCGATGCCGCCGCTGCGACGCTTATCGGGGGAGGGGGGCGTGTCGGGCTTGCTGTTTTCGATGTAAAAGTGCACGTGCTGATCCTCTACCTGCAGCAGAATGTGCACGTAGCCCTGGGTGATCTGGTTGCTCAGGCCGTGTTTGAAGCTGTTCTCCAGGAAGGGAATGAACATGAGCGGAGCAATTTGCTGATGCTCCACCTGGCCTTCCACATCAAAGGAAATGCTGATGTTGCTGCCCTGGCGCAGGCGCTCCAGATCCAGGTAATTGCGCAGGTAGTTGACCTCCTTGCGGAGGGGTACGCGCTTTTCGTTGCATTCGTACAGCATGTAGCGCATCATTTCCGAGAGCTTTATGACGATCTCCGGGGCTTCATCCGATTTCTTCAGGGTGAGGGCGTAGAGGTTGTTCAGGGTATTGAAGAGAAAATGCGGATTGATCTGGCTTTTCAGGAACCGCAGCTCCGATTGCATCGTCTGGGTTTCCAGGATCTGCCGCTCGCGCTGATGGCGCACCCAGTCGGAGATGATCTTGACCAGCGAACTCCCGCCGCCTAAAAAGAACATAGCCATGAATTGCGAATACTGAGTTTCGGGCCGGATCAGTTCCTGCTGCATCTCGGGGTAGCCCGCCCACTTGAAATGCAGGATGATCATTTTGAGTGGGGTGATGATGATCGTGGCCAGCACCAGCAAAAACACATAGGTGCCGAACCGTTCTTTGGAGAGGTAGTTGGGCACCAGGTAATACAGGTTGAAATACACCATGGCCGCATAAAAGACCAGGACGATCAGCTCGTTGGTCAGGGCGAATCCGAGCCCTTTCTCGGTGCCCTCCAGCAACACAAGCACCACCAGGAAGGCCAGCCAGAACAAACTGTGGTACACGATGCGTTGGGAAAAAAAGCCATACACCTGCCTCGCCCATTTATTGTCCAATAGTTCGGGCGCAGTTGTTCGCGGCGGACTTCCCAGCTTCACCAAGACGGTCTCGTTTTGATGCAATAAGCGGATCACAGGGAGAAAATAGGAAGAAATTAGATAAAACGCCCGTTCGGACAGACCCAGGCCCCTTCCCGGGGCATCCAACGGAGAAATTTGTATTTTCCGCCATCCTGAAGGCTGCAACCAGGGGCCCCACGGGGGTGTTAGGTGCTTGTTGCACCTCAAACTGTAGAACAATGTCAGAATTCAAAGCGGAAGAGTTTACCACTGATACTACCGAAGCGATGATGGGGCACTTTGCCGCCATCCTGGAGGGTATAGGCGAGCAGGCGGATCGGGAAGGCTTGATCAAAACCCCGGAGCGAGCCGCCAAGGCCATGAAATTCCTCACCCAGGGATATACCCAGGATGCCGAGGCCATCTTGCGCTCGGCCATGTTTCGGGAAGAATACAGCGAAATGGTGTTGGTCAAAGACATTGAGCTGTACTCCCTTTGTGAGCATCACATGCTTCCTTTTTTCGGCAAAGCCCATATCGCCTACATTCCCAATGGGTATATCGTGGGCCTGAGCAAACTGCCCCGCGTGGTGGATGTGTTTGCCCGGCGCCTTCAGGTGCAGGAGCGCCTGACCGATGAGATCCTGCACTCCATCGATCACACCATCAACCCGCTGGGCGTAGCCGTGGTGATCGAGGCCCGCCATATGTGCATGATGATGCGGGGCGTGCAAAAGCAGAATTCCGTGACTACGACCTCCGCCTTTACCGGAGAATTCCAGCGGGTGGAGACGCGCAGCGAATTTCTCAACCTCATCGGGGCAAAACTGCATTGACCGGAAATCAAGGATCGCGCCTATGAAAGCATACGTTTTTCCCGGACAGGCCGCCCAGTTTGAGGGCATGGGAAAGGCCGAATACGAATCCTCGGCCGAGGTGCGCCGGCTCTTTGAGCGGGCCAATGAGTTGCTCGGCTTTCGCATAACGGAGGTCATGTTTGCGGGCAGTGCGGATGACCTGAAGCAAACCCGCGTAACCCAGCCGGCCGTCTTCCTGCATGCCCTGGCGCGGGTGGCCCTGGCCGGAGATGCCTTTCAGCCGGATATGGTAGCCGGCCATAGCCTGGGCGAGTTTACTGCTCTGGTCGCTGCCGGGGGCTTGTCCTTTGAGGACGGGCTGAAGCTGGTGCGGCAGCGGGCCGAGGCCATGCAGAGTGCCTGCGAGCAGCAGGACGGCACGATGGCTGCCATCCTGGGCCTGGAAGACGCCGTCGTGGAAGAGGCCTGCCGCGAGGTGGAGGCCCTGGTCGTTCCGGCCAACTACAATTGCCCCGGGCAGCTCGTCATCTCAGGTACCCTGGCCGGTGTGGAACAGGCCGTGGAGCTGCTCAAAGAACGAGGCGCCAAGCGCGCTATCGTGCTGCAGGTGGGCGGCGCTTTTCACTCGCCGCTCATGCAACCCGCCCAGGATCAACTGGAACGCGCCATCGCAGAGGTGGAATTTCGGCCTCTTCACTGTCCGATCTATCAGAATGCCACGGCACGGGCAGAACAGGACGCCGAAACCATACGGAAAAATCTCATAGCTCAGCTTACGGCCCCGGTTCGCTGGACACAGACTATGCAACACATGATTCGCGACGGCGCTGCAGAATTCATTGAGGCCGGCGGAACTGGAAAAACCCTGCAGGGGTTTGTAAAGAAACTGGATCGCCGGTTTCCCACTTCCGCCCTGTAGTTCTGGCCGGGCGGCCTGCCGATCTCCAGCCGAGGTAATCGGTCAAAATGAAACGCGTTTATGGTTAATGAAAAAGTTCAAACCGGGAAAGTGCTGCTTGCAGAACCCTTCATGATGGATCCCAACTTCAAGCGCTCTACGGTACTGCTCTGCGAGCACAATGCGGAAGGCAGCGTGGGCTTTATCATGAACAAGCCGCTGGATATGCAGGTGGATGAGCTGATCGAGGACTTTCCGGACTTTGACTCCCGCGTATTCTTTGGCGGGCCGGTGCAGACGGATACCATTCACTATGTGCACAACGTGGGCAACCTGTTGGAGGACAGCTTCAAAGTGACGGAAGGGGTGTTTTGGGGCGGCGATTTTGAAAAGCTCAAATTCCTCATCTCTTCCAAACTCATCCTGCCCGGGAACATCCGTTTTTTCGTGGGCTATTCCGGCTGGTCGGAAGGGCAGTTGGACAGCGAGATGCAATACGGCAGCTGGCTGGTGGCCGATATGGACGCCAATTATCTTTTTAAAACCAAGCCCGCCAGGCTCTGGCAACAGGTCATGCACAACAAGGGCAACGCCTTTACCGTCATCGCCCAAATGCCGGAAAACGTTAGCTGGAACTGATCAGGGGTTATCCGCGCCCTGCTCTCCACCCTGGGCAGTGGCTTGCTCTACCGGCGATTCCGCCACCGGTAACGCCTCCAACCGGGCCAGATATTGGTCGCGCAACTCAAAATAGGCCGGCAACTCCGCTTCGGGCAGGGGATCCTCTGCCGGGAAATTCAGCCGAAGATGGTTGACCTGTTTCCCGTTCTTCCAAAAGCGAAAACACACGTGCGGGCCGGTAGCCAGCCCCGTAGAGCCCACATAGCCGATGACCTGCCCTTGTCGTACCTGTACACCTTTCCGGATGCCGTCGGCAAAGCCCTGCATGTGCAGGTACTGGGTCTGGTAGGTGTCGTTGTGCCGGATCTTGACGTACCTGCCGTTGCCCGAGGTGTAGGCGGCGTGGGTGACCACCCCATCGCCCACGGCGTAGATAGGCGTGCCGTAGGGAGCGGCATAATCCGTGCCGTAGTGCGGCCGGACCCGTTTCAGAATGGGATGGTAACGGCGCAGGTTGTAGCGGGACGAAATGCGGGAGTACTTGACCGGAGCTTTGAGAAAAGGAGCCTTCATGGGGCGGCCCTCCAGGTCGTAATAGCCCTCCTCGTCCTCCGATTGGTAGTAAAAGGCGTAGTAGGTTTTTTCGCCGCTTTTGTAATAGGCCGCCTTGATATCGCCGATACCTACCTGCTCGCCCTGCACAAAATCTTCCTCGTAGATGAGTTTGAACTGATCGCCCTTCTGCAGGTGGTGAAAGTCAACGGACCACTGCAGTACACCTTCCATTTTAGCGGCCAGTTCAAAGGACATGCCGTTTTCCACCATGGCTTGCCAAAGCGAACTGTTTATTTGCCCGGCTGATGCCCGTATGCGCTTTTCCACGGGCCGTCTGACCCGTTTCACCTCCAGGGCGTCGCGCAGGTGGTATACCACGTATTCGTAGGCATTGGGCTCGTAGATGAAGTAATCCGGCCCCTGGGCGGCATCGCGGGATAGCAGCGCGTACGGCTTGCCCAGGCGGATTTTGGTGACGCGGAAGACGGAATCCGCATTTCTGGCGAGCTGCTCAATGGCTTTGTAGTCCATGCCGCGATCCTGAAGCAGTTGTCCCAGGATCATGCCCGGCTCAATCTGCCCTTCTTCCACCTGAAAAGTGTCCAGGGCAAAACCGTAACGGAGCGTGGGGATGACGGCCGGAAACGCATCCAACTGCTCGACGGAGCCTGCGGGGGTGCCGGCTACCTGCCGGTTCGATTGGCCGGGTGTGCCGATCAGGACAAAGAGCAGACTGCCGAGGGCAGCTAATACCAGACCGGCGAAAAAATAGCGGTCGAAGTTTTGAACGGACGTAGATCGTTTCTCCAAAATGCGTGAATTAAGTGTTTGGGCTGTGGGAGGCTTTTGGGGAGGATGGGTCTGGATATCGCCCAGGCCATTGCAAAGATATCATTTGCAATGGATTAACCCATCCATTTCCAAAGTGTTTGAGTCTCTTTCAGCAGAATAGCTTCCTTAATGGATTTCCACCTTACCTTTGCTTCGGAAAACACAGTGCGTATGCCGTCACCATCCAAATACGATCGAAGAGGCGTTTCTGCAACCAAATCCGAGGTGCATGCCGCCATTCAACATTTGGATAAGGGCCTGTTCCCCAATGCCTTTTGCAAGATCCTGCCCGATATCGCGGGAAGCGACGAGGCCTATTGCAACATTATGCACGCCGATACGGCCGGCACGAAAACCAGCCTGGCCTACCTCTACTGGCGCGAAACGGGGGACCTGAGCGTGTGGGACGGCATTGCCCAGGATGCGCTGGTGATGAATCTGGACGATATGGCCTGCGTAGGCTGTGTTTCGGACATCGTATTGTCCTCCACCATCGGTCGCAACAAACACCTCATCCCCGGGGAGGTTGTTGCGCGCCTGATCCGGGCTACCTCCG
>JAJDFU010000171.1 GCA_020528935.1 Saprospiraceae bacterium
CATTGGGCGAAGCCGGGGCAACGCAGCCTCTTTTCAGAGTACCGACGAGCGCGAAAACACCCTGAATCAGCTGCTGGCCGAAATGGACGGCTTTGTCAAAAACACCGGCGTCATCGTACTGGCAGCCACCAACCGGGGCGAGATCCTGGACCGGGCTCTGCTGCGCCCCGGGCGCTTCGACCGCCAGATCTACCTGGAATTGCCCACCCTGACCGAACGCAGGGCCATCTTCGAGGTGCACACCCAGCCTCTCAAGCTGGCCGACGACATCGACCTGGATATTCTGGCCGGCCAGACGCCCGGATTCTCCGGGGCCGACATCGCCCACATATGCAACGAGGCCGCCCTGATTGCCGCAAGGCGGGCAAAAGACCGCATCGAAATGACCGATTTCTTCGACGCCATGGACCGGGTGATTGCCGGCCTGGAGAAAAAGAACAAGATCATTTCCGAAAAGGAAAAGCGCATCATTGCCTACCACGAGGCCGGCCATGCCACCGTGAGCTGGTACCTGCCCAATGCCGACACCCTGCTGAAGGTGAGCATCGTACCCCGCGGCCGATCGCTGGGCGCTGCCTGGTACCTGCCGCAGGAAAATGTGATCATGACCAAAGAACAGTTCCTGGATCGCATCTGTGCCACGCTGGGCGGCCGGGCCAGCGAAGAGATCGTCTTCGGCGAGATCAGTTCCGGCGCCCTCGACGACCTGGAAAAGATCACCAAACAAGCCTATACCATGGTGGCCTACTACGGCCTGGACGACGAGATCGGCAACCTGAGCTATTACGACAGCACCGGCCGCTACGAATCGGGCTTCACCAAGCCCTACAGCGAAGACACGGCCAAGCGCATTGACGAACGCGTAAGCGCCCTGGTGGAAGAGGCCTATGAGCGGACCAAGCAGTTGCTGCGCGACCACCGCGAAGAACTGGATCGCCTGGCACATCGACTGCTCGAGCAGGAAGTCGTTATGAAAAAAGACCTGGAAGAGATCTTCGATGCCCCGGCCGCCCGCTCCGCCCGGGAGGAGGCACTGAACGAAGAAGATCAGAGCTAAAAGAAAAGCCTCCGGCGAAAGGCTTTCGTCCGAAGGCTTCTTTTTTTGGGATTCCCGGCCGCTCAGCCTACACTTCGGCTGCTTCCGAAACCGGTACTTCAACGATCCAACCGTAGGGATCCGGGATCAGGCCGGCGCGAAGGTCGTTGATGGTCTTTTTCGCCAACTCGCCGATGCGGCGTTCCTCCACGGGAGGCAGATCCAGCACCTCATCGCCTATGCCGATCTTCGATACGTGCGCCACGACGGCTGCGGTACCCGAACCGAAAGCCTCCTCCAGTTTGCCGCCGCGGTGGGCTTCGATCAGCTCATCCACCGTTACGGGGCGAATATCGATGTCGAAGCCCTTGTCCTTCAGAATGGTGATGATACTGTCGCGCGTAATACCTTTCAATATGGTACCACCGGTAGGGGGCGTGACTACAGTGCCGTCAATGACAAAGAAAATATTCATAGTGCCCACCTCCTGTACGTTCTTGAACTCGTGGGCATCCAGCCACATGACCTGATCAAAGCCCTTCTCCTGGGCCAGTTTGGCAGGCAGGAGCGCCCCGCCGTAATTGCCCGCGGCCTTCGCCTCGCCGGTGCCGCCTTCTACGGCGCGTACGTATTTTTGCTCGGCCAGCAGACTTACCGGTTTGGGATAGTAAGGACCTACCGGACCGGTAAAAATGATAAACCTGTAGTTGAGCGAGGGTTTGACGCCGATGAACTCGTCGCTGGCAAACATGAGCGGCCGGATGTACAGCGCACTGCCGGCCTGGGGTGGTATCCAGGCCGCATCCAGGCCCACCAGCTTCTTCAGGGCTGCCAGAAAGAGCTCTTCCGGAAAAGCCGGCATGCACATCCGCTCGGCAGATGCATTGATGCGCTTGGCGTGCATGTCCGGCCGGAACAGCAAGGGCCGGCCGTCGTGGCTCTTGCTGGCCTTCATGCCTTCAAAGATGGATTGCCCGTAGTGGAGCCCCATAGCAGCCGGGTGAATCATAAAGGGACCAAAGGGTACGATGCGGGGTTCCTGCCAGCGGCCATCCCGGTAGTCGCATATGAACATATGGTCGGAAAAAACGCGCCCAAACGGAATGTCGTTGAAGTCAACCTCCGGGAGGCGGGACTCAGAGGTCTTGGTTACGGGAATCTCGTACTTCATGGTGGAATAATTTTTGACGCAAAGCTACTAAAGCTAATGAATTTATTCTAGATTTAAACCTTTGAGCCGCGTTTTATTAGGAAAAACTTAACTTCTTGAGCGAAAAACAAAATAAAATTTGGAATCCGTTTGTTCGCGATCTTCCGGTTTACGAGCTGGCCACCCTCCGGGAGCTGCCGTCCGATGCGCGTCCTACGGTCGTGATTTGGGAAAGCCGGCCGGAAGCCGGCGAAGCGCTCGTCCCGTTTTTGCACAAGATCTTTGAAGCCTTGCCGGTACAGTCCGAACGAGAGGTTTTTCTGCTCGCATTAACGCCTGGCCAGCGACTTGGTTTGCTGGTGCTTTTGCGGCAATTGCAGGCCCGCCGGATCATCGTATTTGGCATTTCGCCTCCTCGGCTGGGGTTGGCCGTAGCGCCGGAGAAGTACGAGCTTTTTCGCCTGGGTATGCGGCGATACCTTTGGGCCGATGATCTGCAGGCCATCCGGGAGGAGCGAGAGGCCGGCGGCCGAAGCATGTCGGGCCCCCTGTGGAAGGCTCTCCAAACGATGTTCAAGGAAAGATGAAACAATCCATACTGTTTGCCACTCAGAACCCCAACAAGGTCCGGGAGATCAATCAACTGCTCCCTTCGTTTCTGGAGGTCATTCCGCTTCAGGCGGCCGGCATCACCGAAGAACTGCCCGAAACCCAGCACACACTGGAAGGCAATGCCCTGCAAAAGGCCCGCTATGCGGCGGCCCGTTGGGAGGGTCCGGTCTTTGCGGAAGATACGGGCCTGGAAGTGGATGCCCTGGGCGGCGAGCCGGGCGTATTCACCGCGCGCTATGCCGGGCCGCAGCGAAATGCGCAGGACAATATGGCCAAGCTGCTCCGCGAACTCCATGCCCACCGCGATCGGTCCGCCCAATTTCGAACGGTCATTGCCCTGATCCGGGGCGAGCGCGAACACCTCTTTGAGGGCGTGGTCCGCGGCCGCATTGCCGAAGCTCCCAGTGGAAGCGGCGGCTTCGGATACGATCCTCTATTCATTCCCGAAGGCCACCGGGAAACCTTCGCCGAGATGGAAAGCCAGGCCAAGAACGCGATGAGCCATCGGGGGCGGGCCCTGCGCAAACTGGTGGAATTCCTGAAAAACCACCATTAACATTTTGGAAATCAGTACGTTTGTTTTAATTTTAGAAGCTTGCAGCATGTCGCTATATGAATGCCGATAATTTTTCTTCTTTTCTCGCAGATCCATCGCGTTTGTATCAGCTCAACTATTACGAGCTGAAAAGCCTGGTATTGCAGTATCCCTATTGTGCCAACCTGCACCAGCTCCTGCTGGAAAAATCCATCATAGAAGACCATCCGGACAGGCCGAAGAACCTGATGCGCGCATCCGTTACCGGCATCGACCGGCCGGCCTTGCGCAGGCGGGTCGTGCAGCTGCGCGCCAAGTTCCAGCCCCTGGACACCCTGAACCTGGACGGACAGGACGAGATACTCGAGCTCAGGGAACTATCCCCCCTGCCGGCCTCGAATACGGCGGATGCGCCGCCCAAACCAAATGCTTCCGATGCGGCCCGGCCCTCCGGCAGCAGCGAAACGCCCTTGCCTTCTGCTCTGGAGGCGGACGAAGCGATCAGTTCCCAAAAGCCAGTTCAACCGGGGGATGCAGAACTCCATCCGGAAGCAAAAACGGAAAGCCGGAACAAACCGCAGCCCAATCCCAAAAGCTCATTCACCAGCTGGGTCAAGCAATTTCAGCCCGCGCACATAAAAGTTCAGCTCGGCGAGATCATGGAGTCTGAAAAGCGATCTTCCCCGCAGTCGGCGCGCCGGAAATACCTCAACCGCAAGGATGTGGAGCAGGTGGAAGAGATCGCCCAGCGCAGTGTCACCCCTTCGGAAGAGACCGTATCCGAGACCCTGGCTGCCCTGCTGGAAAAACAGGGCCAGCACGAAGAGGCCGTGGCCATGTACGAAAAGCTCAAGTTGAAATTCCCGGAAAAAAGTAGTTTCTTTGCCGCCAAAATTGACGCGATAAAACGAATGTGATATGCTGGTAATGATGACGGTATTGATTGCGCTGATCAGCGTGCTGCTCATGGGCGCCGTTCTGATCCAAAATCCCAAGGGGGGCGGTGTGGATTCCACTTTTGGAGGCTCACAGGCCAACCAAATGTTCGGCGCGGCCAAATCCGCCGATTTTATCGAAAAAGCTACCTGGTACCTGGCTATAGCCCTGTTTGTATTGTGCATTCTCACTACTGTGCTGGTTGGTCAGGCACCAGAGGGAGCCCAGGACCTGCTGGGCCAATGAGCAGGAAGCCAGGCCCAGCTACTGAGGCGCCCGGAGAGACATTCCCTTTCTCCGGGCGCTCTTGTTTTGTCACAATGACAATCCGGAAGATCGACCTGCTGACACCCTGCTGCCTCTGTACCTGCAATTCTGGCAGGATTGCCCATTTGGCACGGGGTTGGTAGAGGGTCTTGTTGTTCGTTCCAATTCTCAAGGATGATACAAAACCTATTTGCAAAATGAACATGAAGCCAATTAACGACCGGGTGGTCGTAAAACCCGCATCCGCCGAAGAAAAGACCAAAGGCGGGATCATTATCCCCGACACGGCCAAGGAAAAACCCCAGCGGGGTGAGGTCGTCGCGGTTGGTCCCGGCAAAAAAGACCACGAAATGACCGTACAGAAAGGCGATACCGTCTTGTACGGCAAGGATTCCGGCCAGGAGATCACGCTGGACGGTCAGGACTACCTCATCATGCGTGAAGACGATATCCTGGTCATCCTGGGCTGATCCTGAGGCCCGATCCATTCAACATTTTCAATAAAAACCGTAAACCAACATGGCCAAAGAGATAAACTTTGATAGAAAAGCCCGGGAAAAGCTGCGCTCCGGGGTGGATGCGCTTGCCAATGCCGTAAAGGTGACCCTGGGTCCCAAAGGGCGAAACGTAGTGATCCAGAAAAGCTTCGGCGCCCCTCAGATCACCAAGGACGGAGTGACCGTCGCCAGAGAGATCGAACTGGAAGACCCCGTGGAGAACATGGGCGCGCAAATGGTCAAGGAGGTGGCTTCCAAGACGGCAGACATCGCCGGCGACGGCACCACCACTGCGACCGTACTGGCCCAGGCAATGATCAATGCCGGGCTCAAGAACGTCACTGCCGGTGCCAACCCCATGGACCTCAAGCGCGGTATCGACAAAGCTGTACAGGCCGTAGTCGAGAATCTGCAAAGCCAAACAGAGGTCATCGGCGATGACTTCGAGAAGATCCGCCAGGTAGGTGCCATTTCCGCCAATAATGACGACCAGATCGGCCAGCTGATCGCCGACGCCATGAAGCGCGTATCCAAAGACGGCGTCATCACCGTGGAGGAAGCGAAGGGCACGGAAACCTATGTGGAAGAGGTACTCGGCATGCAGTTTGACCGCGGCTACCTGTCGCCCTACTTCGTGACGGATACCGAAAACATGACCGTGGAGTACGAGTCGCCCTACATCCTCATCCACGACAAGAAGATCGCCAACATGCAGGACATCGTGCCCATCCTGGAAAAAGTGATCCAGGCCGGTCGCTCCCTGCTTATCATTGCCGAAGATATCGAAAGCCAGGCCCTCGGCGTTCTGGTGGTCAACCGCTTGCGCGCCCAGCTCAAGGTGGTGGCCGTGAAGGCGCCCGGTTT
This sequence comes from Saprospiraceae bacterium, assembly GCA_020528935.1. Classification (GTDB taxonomy): domain Bacteria; phylum Bacteroidota; class Bacteroidia; order Chitinophagales; family Saprospiraceae; genus JAJDFU01. Next base: position 5,898 of record JAJDFU010000171.1, read on the forward strand.
CGGCGATCGCCGCAAAGCCATGCTGGAAGACATTGCCGTCCTCACCGGCGGTACGGTCATCAGCGAGGAAAAAGGCTACAAGCTGGAAAACGCGGACATCAGCCACCTCGGCACGGCCGAGAAGATCGCCATTGACAAGGACAACACCACCATCGTCAACGGCGGCGGCAAGCAGGAACAGATCGATGCCCGCATCAATCAGATCAAGCAGCAAATTGAAAATACGACCAGCGATTACGATCGCGAGAAACTGCAGGAGCGCCTGGCCAAACTGGCCGGAGGCGTAGCTGTACTGTATGTGGGCGCCGCCACCGAAGTGGAAATGAAAGAGAAAAAGGACCGCGTGGACGACGCACTGCACGCTACGCGGGCAGCCGTGGAAGAAGGCATAGTGGCCGGCGGCGGTGTAGCTCTGGTGCGCGCCATCGATGCCCTGGAAAGCCTGCAAGGGGAAAACGAAGACCAGACCATTGGCATTCAGATCGTGCGCAAGGCCCTGGAACCCCCCCGACGCATCATCGCCGTAAATGCCGGAAGGGAAGGAAGTGGCGTATTCCACAACGTGGACGCCAGCAAAGGCGCAG
>JAJDFU010000506.1 GCA_020528935.1 Saprospiraceae bacterium
CGCCTTGCTCAGAATAAAATTTGGCTGCGTTCGCTCCAAAAGCGAAATCCCAACATCTCTAAAGGTGATCAGGGCTTAGGGTGTAAATTTTGTTTTCCACTTTCTCGACCAGGATGGACGCCTTCACCGTCCTGTCGTCGCTAATACCCACCAGCTGGTAATAAGGCATAGATTCGATCTTCTCTACTTTAAAATCAACCAGCTTTGCTTCAACTCCCGCTTCGCGCATGCGTTCCTGCCAGTTGGTGACAAACGTTTCCCGATCGTCAATAACCACCGTTGCCCCATCCAGGTATCCAATGAATTCCCGGCCAGTTTGCTCGGCCGTGACTTGTTGATTCGCGAATTCAGTTTGCTCATCGCAAGAGAAAAATGAAGTCCCGGAAAAGAAAAGCACCCAAATAAGAAAGTTTTTTGTTTTCATGGTAAACCAATTTTAGGCAAATCAATTCATTTTAACACGACAAATTCAATATAAGCCCTGTTCCCTTTTATTGTCAACCCCATTTCCCAACTTTGCCCAACTTTACCCAAAAGGATACCGAAGCCCCCATCATCAAACGGTCGCATACCCGGAACCTTTTCCCGACCCCAGACTACAGAAAATCCTTATCTCCTTGTCCGTTTGACCCAGGCGTTGTAGCCTGCACTCATCAGGATCAGCACGACCAAATACGGCATCAGCGTGGCCAGGACTTGGGGAAGCTCGTAATTCAGCGCGGCCAGAAAGAGGACCAGGCCCAGGTTGCGGGTAGCGCTGAGATGGGCCAGGGTGATCCGGTCCTCAGCGCGTGGGCCGCCCAGCCAATGGCCCGCCAGGAGCAGCAGACCGAGAAAAACGGCATAGGCGACATAGGTGCGCCCATCCGTATGCCAGAGGCTTTGGTGGAAAAACACAAGTAAACCTACCCCCAGAACGGACAGCAGGATGAAGCTCCACCGGACCAGCCCGCGCCCGTATCGCTCACGCCAGGCCGGGAAAAGCTGACCGGCCAGAAACCCCAGGCCGATGGGCAGCACCACCGCTATACCAACCTGCAGCGCAATGGCATCCCAGCTCGTCTGCAGGCCGGTCGCATAGCGCGTGTTGAACCAGCTCAGCATCAACGGAACCGTGATCAGACAAATCGCATTCAGCCACAGCAGCAGGCTCATACTGTAGGAGAGTTCGCCGCCCGCCCGGAAGGCCTTGATGGGCGACAGGGGCGCCCCGGGCGAAATGCCCAGAATGGCCAGAGCTATGACAGCCCCTTTGGGGAGATCCAGCACCTGTATCAACCCCAAAGCCAACAGCGGTGCCGGCAATACCGCAACGAGGATGGATTTCAACCACAGAAAGGGCTTGTCCCCAAAGTAGGTAAAGGACGACCCCTTCAGGTTGAAGCCCAACGAAAACTTAAGCACAAAAACGACCAGTCCGATAGCCAGAGCAATGACTTCCTTGATCTCCATACTCGTCCTCAAAGAAGGAAAAATGGATCGAAATCGCTCATAGAACCCCAGCTACAGAGCAAATTTTTTTTGCTAAGACTGTCTTTTTAGCCAATTAACTAATTTTTTAGTTGTACAACTGCTTCTTTCGTCTTACCTTGGCGACCAGAAATTTATACGCATGAAAAAACTGACCCGCGCCGAGGAGGAGATCATGCACATCGTGTGGGAGCTGGGCTCTTGTACGGTGGGTGATATCCGCTCCCGAATCGAAGAAAAGGAGGGAAAAAAGCCGCCGCACAGCACCATTTCCACCGTGTTGCGCATCCTGAGTGATAAAGGCTTTTTGACCTATGAGGCCTTCGGTCGCACCCACGTATACCAACCGGCGGTGACCAAGGAGGAATACAGCGCACAAAGCCTGGATCAACTGGTGAGCGACTACTTCGGCGGTTCGGCCGACCGGCTCGTATCCTTCCTGGTCAAGCGCGAAGACCTCAGCCTGGACGAATTGAACGACCTGCTCCAACAACTCGATAAAGACGACGACGAATGATCCCTTACTTCCTGACCGTGACCCTCTGTTGGCTGTGCTTCTGGGGCCTGTACCAACTGCTGCTGCGCCGGGAGACCTTCTTCCGGGCCAACCGCTTCTACCTCCTGGGCACCTTGCTGTTGGGCCTGCTCATTCCGCTGCTGGAGTGGCCTCAATTGCCGGCCCCTTTGCCCGAGCGCTTCGAGCCCCTGGTCGTGCGTCTGCCCGAGCTGGTCGTAGGTGCCCAGGCCCCTTCAGCCGACACCAACCGGTCCTGGACGGATCTGCTCGCCGGGCTGTACGCCATCGGTTGCGCGATCGCCCTGGTGCGATTGCTGAAAAGCGGCTGGGATCTGTACATGCTCCACCGGCAAAGCTGCCGGGAGAAGCACCCGGGCTTCACGCTGCTGGTCCATCCCGCCATCCAGGCCCCGTTCTCATTCGGCCGTTTGCTGTTCTGGGACGGCGGGCCCACTTACGATGAACACGAGCGAAAGGCCGTGCTGGCGCACGAGTACGCCCACATCCGCCATCGCCACAGCCTGGACATTTTGCTCCTGGAGGGGCTTCGCCTGGCCTTCTGGTGTGGCCCGGTCGTGTATGCCTACAGCTGGTCCTTGCGCGACGTGCATGGGTACCAGGCCGACGCCGCGGTACTGGTCGCCATTCCCAAACGAAACTACGGCCGCCTCCTCATTCGCCAGGCCCTGCACGGGCCGGAGTTGAGGTTGGCCCACGGATTGAAACATTCTTCACTCAAACATCGAATAGCTATGATGACGCAACAACAATCTTCCCTTATTGCCGGCTGGAAATACGCCCTGGTCGTTCCATTGCTGGCCGGTCTGATCCTGGCCTGTAATTCCGCCGAAGAAGAACTGCAGGACGACCTCACCGAAACGGTACAGCACGAAGAGATCACCCAGCGAGACTCCGTTTACATCATCGACCCAAAAACATACGAATCCACCCTGAAAGTTGAAGAATACAGCTTTTACCGGATGGCCGAACAGATGCCGGTCTTTGGCTCCTGCCCCGGCAAAACCGGCGACGAACTCCAGGCCTGCTCCAACCGGAATATGATGGAGTACGTGATGAAGAAGCTGAACTACCCGGAAGCTGCACGCGCCAATCAGGTACAGGGTACGGTGGTAGCCGGTTTTATTGTCGGCAAGGACGGCCAGGTGGGTCGCATAGAGATCAAGCGCAGCCTGAGTACCGACTGCGATGCCGAGGTGCGCCGCATTCTGCAGGGAATGCCCGACTGGCAGCCCGGCACCATCGGCGGCGAGCCGGTAAATGTACAGTTGCTTCTGCCGGTGCGCTTCCAGTTGTAGCACTACCAGTGACATAAGGCTCTGAAAACGAAAGGCCGGCCCTGCGGGGCCGGCTTTTTTTTGTCCGGCTACACAAACGGAAAGCCCGCCCGAATTGTCGTACTTTTACTCCTTTACACACCAATGCACGCATCCAATGGGCAACGTCGTGGCCATTGTGGGGCGCCCCAACGTGGGTAAATCCACCCTATACAATCGCCTGATCGGCGAGCGGCAGGCCATCATTGACAACGTGAGCGGCGTGACGCGCGACCGCCAGTACGGATCCAGCTTCTGGAACGGCAAATTCTTTACGGTGGTGGATACGGGCGGCTTCGTCCAGCATTCCGAGGACGTGTTCGAAAGTGCCATCCGCGAGCAGGTGCGCATCGCCATCGAAGAAGCCCACGTCATCCTTTTTCTGGTGGATGTCACGACCGGCATCACCGACCTGGACGAGGAGATCGCCAACATGCTGCGCAGCTCGGACAAGCCCGTCTTCCTCGTGGTCAATAAAGCCGACAACAACGAGCGCCTGCTGGAGGCCAATGAATTCTGGAGTCTGGGCTTCGACAACACCTACTTCCTTTCGGCCATGACCGGCAGCGGTACCGGGGAGCTGCTCGACGCGGTAGCCGAGTTGATCGAGGAAAGCGAAGAGATCGAAGAGGACATTCCCAAGTTTGCCATTGTGGGCCAGCCCAATGTGGGCAAATCTTCCCTCACCAACGCCCTGCTGGGCGAAAGCCGAAACATCGTCACCGAAGTAGCGGGCACCACCCGCGACGCCATCCACACCAAGTACACCAAGTTTGGCAAGGAGTTTTACCTCATCGATACGGCCGGCATCCGAAAAAAGAGCCGCGTGCACGAAAACCTGGAGTTCTACTCGGTCATGCGCGCCATCCGCTCCATCGAAGAGGCCGACGTCTGCCTGCTGATGATCAACGCTCAGACCGGCATGGAAGCCCAGGATATGAGCATCTTCCGCCTGGCGGAAAAACGCAACAAAGGCATTGTCCTGCTGGTCAACAAGTGGGACCTGGTAGAAAAGGAAACCAATACCGCCCGCGATTACGAGGCCGAGATCAAGCAACGCACGGCCCCCTTTACCGACCTGCCCGTACTCTTCATTTCCGCCCTGGAAAAACAACGCATCTACCGGGCCATCGAGGCGGCCCTGGCCGTATACGAAAACCGGAATCGACGGGTCAAGACCGCCAAACTCAATGCGGTGATGCTGGCCGCCATCGAGCGCAACCCGCCGCCGGCCTACCGGGGGCGCATGATCAGGATCAAGTACGTGACCCAGCTGCCCACCTACTACCCGGCCTTTGCCTTCTTCTGCAACTACCCCAAGCACGTCAAGGACAACTACAAACAGTATCTGGAAAACCAGTTGCGCAAAAATTTTACATTTACGGGCGTGCCCGTCGGCATTTTCTTCCGCAAGAAATGACCTATGCCCTTTTCCGCTACTCCTATCGACGGCCTGCTGGTATTTGAGCCCCGCATCCTGGGCGACGAGCGCGGCTATTTCTTCGAGGCCTTCAATGAAAAGACCTTTGCCGAGGCCGGCATCACCACCCGCTTTGTACAGGACAACCAGGCCCGCTCGGGCTGCGGGGTACTACGCGGACTGCACTATCAGGTGGAGCCCTATGCCCAGGCCAAACTGGTGCGCGTGCTTTCCGGCGAGGTCCTGGACGTGGTGGTGGACCTCCGATCCGGCTCCTCCACCTATGGCCAATCGTACAGCATCCACCTGAGCGCCGCGAACAAGAAGCAGCTCTTTGTACCCCGCGGCTTTGCCCACGGCTACCTCGTGCTGAGCGAAACGGCCGAGTTTTTCTACAAATGCGACAACTTTTACTCCAAAGCCCACGAGGGGGGGCTGCGCTACAACGACCCGGCCCTGGCCATCGAATGGCCCCTGGCCGAGTCCGAGCTCATTCTGACGGAGCGCGACCGCCGCTTCCCCGACCTGGGCCAACACCGGCAATAGATGAAGCGCATACTGCTCACCGGATGCGAAGGCCAGCTGGGCCGCGCCTTTCAGGAGCTGGCTGCGGCCCGCCCCGGCGAAGCGTGGCGCTTTACCGACAAGGACCAGCTCGACATCACTTCGGCTCCGGCCCTGGAGGAGACCCTGAGTGCCTTCCGGCCGCAGGTCCTCATCAACTGCGCAGCATATACCGCCGTGGACCGGGCCGAAAGCGAACCCGGGCCGGCTCGCCGCCTCAATGTGGACGCGGTAGCTCACTTGGCCGAAGCCTGCCAAAAACAGGGGACCCGCCTGGTCCACTATTCCACGGACTACGCCTACCACAACGGCCTGAACCGCCCACTGCGGGAGGATGATCCGCCTCGCCCCAAAAGCGTCTATGCCCGCACCAAGCTGGCCGGTGAAGAGGCCGCCCTCAGCCTCTGCGATCAAAGCCTGGTAATCCGAACCTCCTGGGTGTTTTCGCCCTTCGGTCACAACTTCGTGCGGACCATGCTGCGCCTGGGAGCCGAGCGGGAACGCCTGCGCGTGGTGTACGACCAGGTGGGCACGCCTACCTATGCGCCCGATCTGGCAGGAGCGACCCTGGCCCTCCTGGACCTGCACCGGCCGCCCACCGGCCTGCTCAATTTCAGCAACGAGGGAGTAACCAGCTGGTACGATTTCGCCTGCCGCATCATGGAGCTGGCCCGGCTCGACTGCCGGGTGGAGGCCATTTTGAGTGCAGATTACCCCACTCCGGCCCGGCGCCCGCCCTACAGCCTGCTGGACAAATCGCGCTTCAAAAGCCTGAGCAACTACCTCATACCCCATTGGCACGACAGCCTGCGACAATGCCTGATGCGGCTGGGTGCGGACTAGCTGGTCGTGCACCTGTCAAAACTTTTGTTTTCACCGCATCGTTATCGGTGAAACGAATGGTTTGCATACGCCTTACCTGCGGAATTTGCGTTACCTTAAAAGCAAGTACACTTCAACAGCTTCGCACTATGCCTAAGCATATATTTCAAGCGCTCAGTCTTTTACTGATCCTCGCGGCCCTTCCCGCATCGCTCTGGGCCACCCACAACCGGGCCGGCCATATCGAAGTGGCCCCGGTGGATCCCCTCTGTGCCAACCCGCGCTTCGTTCGCGCCGTGATCACCACCTACACCAAAACCAGCAGTGTGCCGGCCGACCGCGACACCCTCACCATCTGCTGGGGCGACGGGACCTGTGAACGCGTGGCCCGCTCCAATGGCGTGGGCAACCCACCGCAGGGGGTGCCGCTCGAGAACGACGTCAAATTCAACCAATACATCGCCTTTCACACCTACGAATCCCTGGGCCGCTACGAAGTTTCCATGACCGACCCCAACCGCAACGGCGGCATTCTCAACGTGAACTTCCCCAATTCCGACGCCATTAAGTTCCACATCCAGACAACCTACACCATACCCAGCCCGCAGTTCAACGGCTGCAACAGCAGCCCCATCCTCACGGTGCCGCCCATCGATATCGGCTGCGTGGGCAAGGTATTCACTCACAATCCGGGGGCTTTCGATCCCGACGGCGACAGCCTGTCTTACCACTTCATCGTGCCGCTGCAGGAAGCCGGCCTGGAGGTGCCCAATTACCTCTTCCCCAACCAGATCGATCCCGTGGCCGGCCAGGACAGCCTGCTCATCAACGAAGAGACCGGCGACATCACCTGGAAAAGCCCCCAGAAGGCCGGCGAGTACAACCTGGCCATCATCATTGTGTCGTATCGCGAAGGCATACCGCTGGACACCACCATTCGCGATATGCAGATCCTGGTGGAGGAGTGCGACAACCTGCCGCCCGAGCTGGTCTTTGCTCCGCGGGAGATCTGCGTAGTGGCCGGGGAACTCTTCGAAATGCAGGTCACGGCCACTGCACCGAGTATCGAAACGGGTCAGCGCGTGCGCCTGGAAGCCTTCGGCCTGCCCTTTGAAGTCGGAGTGAGCCCGGCTACCTTTACGCCGGCGAGCAATGCGTTTGAGCCCCAACCTGTGGTGAAGACCTTTCGCTGGCAAACGACCTGCGATCACATTTCCGGCCAGTATTACACGGTCGTGTTCAAGGCCACCGACAACTTTTTTGGCGATACCACCGGCCTGGCTACCCTGCGGTCGTTCCGCATCAAGGTGGTAGGCCCCCCGCCCCGCGATCTGCAGGCCGAGGCCGACCCCGACCGCATCGCGCTGAGCTGGGAAAGCCCCTACGTATGCGAAGAGCCGGCCAATCGCTTCCAGGGCTTCACCGTTTGGCGGCGGGAAGACACGCCGCCCATTGTGGTGGATACCTGCGATCCCGGCCTGTCCGGCATGGGCTACGACAAGCTTACTCCAGTCGGTATACAAGAGGAAGAAAACGGCCGCTTCGTCTTCTTCGACAGCGATGTGGAGCGCGGTCGCACCTACTGTTATCGCGTGCAGGGTGAATTCGCCCAGGCTTCAGCCACCGGCGGCTTCCCCTTCAACCTGGTGGAAGGACTGCCCTCCCGGGAAGTATGCATACAGCTGGCTCGCGACATTCCGCTCATCACCAATGTAGATGTAGAACGCACGGATGTCGCCAATGGCGAGATACTCGTCAAATGGACCAAACCCCTGGCCGAGGATTTGGATACGGTACTCAATGCCGGCCCCTACACCTACGAGCTGCTGCGTGCAACGGGCATCACCACCGAGCCGGCCGACTTTGCCCCCATCGGCGTCTCCTTTACCAGCCCCACCTTTGCCGGAGCCAACGACACCCTGTTTACCGATACCGGCCTCAATACGGCGGGAGAGGCCTATTCCTATCGCATCAATTTTTACGTGAACGGCGAACCCGATCCGCTGGGAGCCTCCAATGCCGCCTCCTCCGTCTTTCTTACCGTTTCGCCCACCGACAATCGCAACGAGCTGAGCTGGGAAGAGGACGTGCCATGGGAAAACTTCGAATACGTGGTTTACCGCCTGAATCCGGGTACCGGCCTGTTCGACTCCATCGCTACGGTGACGGAGCCCATCTACCGGGACGAGGGCCTGGTAAACGGCAAGCAGTACTGCTACCGGATCGAAGCAGTGGGCACCTACAATATTGATGGTGTAGCCTCGCCCCTGATCAACTTCTCCCAGGAGCAGTGCGGCACCCCCGAAGACAATGTGCCGCCCTGCCCGCCGGAAGAACTGCTGGTGTCCAACATCTGCGACCAGGAGATCCAGTGCTCCGACGAAGATCTGCTCTTTAACAGCCTGAGTTGGTCCAACCCCAACGAAACCTGCCCGGAGACCGACGATGTGGTACAGTATCACGTGTACTACGCGCCCTTTGAGGGCAGCGACTTATCGCTCATCGCCGTGCTGGACTCGGCTCGAAGCACCACCTTCGACCACAAGCCCGATGTAGGCATCGCCGGCTGTTATGCCGTCACGGCCCTCGATTCGGTGGGCAACGAGAGCGACCTCAGCCCCATTGTCTGCGTGGACAACTGCCCCTTCTACGAACTGCCCAATGCCTTTACCCCCAATGGCGACCGCAGCAATGACCTGTTCCGGCCCTTTCCCTACTGCTTTGTGGAGCGGGTTGAATTTCAGGTGTTCAATCGCTGGGGGCAGCTGGTGTTTGAGACCGAAGATCCCGATCTGAACTGGGACGGCACCAACTTCAACGGGCAAAACGTAGAAGAAGGCGTGTATTACTACATTTGCAAGGTGTTCGAGCGGCGCGTAGAAGGCATCTTGCCCCGGCCTGAAGCACTGAGCGGTTTCATCCAGCTGGTGCGCAGCAGCAATTAATCGACGATTATGTTTACCGGAATCATCGAAGCCATGGGGCGGGTGGAAACCATCCGGCCCGAGGGCTCCAACGTGCATCTGACCATCGCCTCGCCTATCTCTTCCGAGCTTCGGGTAGACCAGAGTGTGGCCCATAACGGTGTCTGCCTGACCGCAGTGGAGGTGGCCGAAGACCGGCACACCGTCACTGCCGTGGAGGAAAGCCTGCGGCGCTCCAACCTGGGCGATTTGCGGGAAGGCAGCCTGGTCAACCTGGAGCGCGCCATGCTGGCCGGCGCCCGCCTCGACGGCCACCTGGTGCAGGGCCATGTGGACAACAAGGGCCGCTGCCTGGAGGTGGAAGAGCGCGACGGCAGCTGGTACTTCCATTTCGAATACCGGCCCAGCCCGGAGCATTTGCTGGTGGATAAAGGCTCGATCTGCATCAATGGGGTAAGCCTGACCGTGGTGGCACCGCAAGACGACCGCTTTTCCGTAGCCATTATTCCCTACACCTACGAGCACACCAACTTCAGGCAACTGCAGCCCGGTGATGCCGTCAATCTGGAATTCGATATCCTGGGTAAATACATCGCCGCTCACCTGGAGCGCTATGCCGCCGCCTACCTGAAAACCTGAACCGGCATATGCAGCAGCTCATACGGTTTTAACCCGAATTATTTACGCGTTCCCGTGAATGATGACGATAAACGGCTGAAAAAAAGCTTGTTTTCAGCCACTTATGTCAGGGTCTTTAGTGCTGACATCCGCAGGATCGTCAGGGTAATACTGACGAAGCTATGCTTGTCAGCATCTAATACCCGGAACATTGCAAGTTTTTGCGTGTCCAAATGTGGATAGGACAGTTACCCTAAGAACGGGACTGGCTCGATCGTAATGGTTTGATTTTCATAGTTTTGCAATTCGTCAGCCCATGGGGTGGAACATTCGGTGAATGTTCCGGGTTAAGGATAGCCTTTTGGACCACCGGACGATCCCGTCCCAGGCCCGCTGTTCAGGCGTTCCGGAATGGGATCATTCTCGTACTTTCGCATCTATAAAACAGTATCTGCATGCGCATTCATCCGGAGGGATGGACCTTCCTGGGCGGTCTGGCGGTACTACTGGCCGGTGGTGCATGGCTGCTCAGCCGGCAGTGGCCGGCCTCGTGGTGGGCATTCAGCCTTCCCGCCGTCCTGATCTTCTTGTTTTTTCTGCAGTTTTTCCGCCATCCGCACCGCCCTATAGCCGAACCAGACAACCGAAGGGTATACGCTCCGGCCGATGGCAAAATTGTGGCCATAGAACGGGTTGAGGAGCGCAAACACCTACACAGCAGCTGTATTCAGCTCTCCATATTCATGTCTATCGTCAACGTCCACGCCAACCGGGTGCCCATAGCAGCTACTGTGGAAGCGCTGGAGCACCATCCCGGCAAATATCTGGTGGCCTGGCATCCCAAGTCGTCTGCCGAAAACGAACAGACTCACATTGTGCTGAATACCGGGACGCACCGCATCCTGCTCCGGCAAATTGCCGGCGCCGTAGCCCGCCGCATAAAGACCTATATCGCCGCCGGCCAGCGCGTAGAGCAGGGCGAAGAACTGGGCTTCATCAAATTCGGTTCCCGGGTAGATATCTTACTGCCGCCGGAGGCCGAAATCCGTACGGCGATCGGCCAGGAGGTTCGGGCCAATGTGGACGTGCTGGCCGAATTGCCCGATTGATCACCACCAAAGGAGGAGGTATGGCATTGCGCGACGAATTTCCACCGGCAGGCGCCAACTACCTGGGCGGCGTGAGCGACGGCTACGAATACCGCACCGCCTTTGCGGGCAGCAGCCTGCAGGCCAGCTACGAAATGCTCCGACAGTTTCTGAAGGAAGAAGGCTATGGCGACGTCCCCCTGCCGCGCGATGCCCGGGAGCTGGAGCTCTTCCGCCTGCCCACGCGCAACAAACAGATCCTGCTGTACGAGGACAACGGCTACGTGCACAATCCCATCAAGATCCTGTTTCCGCTGGATCGCCGAAGGCGCAACACCCTCACCCTCTGCCTCTTCAACGAGGCCGACCCGGAACACCTGCTGAAGTTTCACGGGGTCATCGGCCAGCGGGAAGCATCCGGGGAATAAGACCGGCCTATTGCAGCCGGGCCAGCTTCTGCAGCTTCAGATCGCCAATGGCGCGCTCCAGATCCCGGGCCTGGATACCTTCACCCTCGATATTGACGATAAAGCGATCGGCTACGATCAGGGCCACTTTGCCCTCGCGGGTTTTGCTGTTGTAGGACTCAAAGGCCTTGTGCCCCTTGATGGTGGTCGTGCGCTCGTAGCCGTCGTCCGATTCGCGATCCAGCTCCATATCGGCCCAGGCTGCCGTGCTGGAAATGACCGTGCTCATGCCGCCGGCATCCACAATGGAAAGCTCGAAGGAGCGCTCCCCGTCCTCGTATTCGGCTTCGGCCTGGGCGATCTTCAGGCCCATGGCACCGGCCTTCTCACCGGAGCTGGATACTTGTTTGGCACCGGCCAGCTTGTTCGGCATGAGTTCCTTCAGCTCGCGGAAGTCGACGACTTCGATCTCTTTGCCGCTTTTCATTTGTTCTACGGCTTTTTCCATTTGTTTCACCGCATCGCTCGGACTGGTCGGTTCTTCTTGGCGGGTCTGTTCCTCAGCCTCCCCGGCTGAGGAGTCGCTCGAGCAGGCCGGAAAGAGGAAAAGAAGGAAAGCCAATGCATACAGGCTCGTGTTTTTCATCGGAGGGGAATTTGTTTCGTTAATGATGCCCTCAAGATAAGGGTTTCGCACCGATCCGCTCAGGCGCCCGGTGCAGATGGCCATCGCCACAAACAGGCATACCCGCTTCGAAAAACAGCCGCTGAGGCAGCCGGCTAATCCGCTTCGTCCTCTTCCGCCTTGGTCGCCTCTTGTTCCGGTTTCATCTGCGGGAAAAAGAGGACTTCCTGAATGGTCGTTTTGTCCATGAACAACATGGCAAGCCGGTCCATGCCGATGCCCAGCCCGCTGCAGGGCGGCATGCCGTATTCGAGTGCGCGCAGGAAGTCCTCGTCCAGCGCCATGGCTTCCTCGTCGCCCCGCTCGGCCAGCCGGAGCTGTTCCTCGAAGCGCTCCCGCTGATCGATGGGGTCGTTGAGTTCCGTGTAGGCATTAGCGATCTACTTGCCGTTGACAAAAAGCTCGAAACGCTCCACCAGGCCCTCTTTAGTGCGGTGCATTTTGGCCAGCGGGGTCATCTCCACCGGGTAATCCATGATGAAGGTGGGCTGGATGAGGTGGTGTTCTACCCGCTCGCTGAACAGCTCGTCTATGAGTTTTCCCTTCCCCATGGAGGGGTCGGTCTCTATGCCCAGTTTTTCGCATACTTGCATGAGTTCCTGCTCCTCCATACCGGTGATGTCCACGCCGGTGTATTGCTCGATGGCACCGAACATCGTCAGGCGCTCGTACGGACCGGCAAACTGAATGCGGTGTGCGCCTACCGGCAGCTCGGTATCCCCCACTACCTCGCGGGCCACGAATTCCAGGCACTCCTCCACCACCTCCATCATCCAGTGGTAGTCCTGATAGGCCACATAGAGCTCCATGGACGTGAATTCGGGATTGTGGGTGCGGTCCATGCCCTCATTGCGAAACATTTTGCCGATCTCGTACACTCCCTCGTAGCCGCCTACGATAAGGCGCTTGAGGTAGAGTTCGTTGGCAATGCGCAGAAAGAGCGGCATGTCCAGGGTGTTGTGGTGGGTCTCGAAAGGCCGTGCCGCCGCTCCGCCGTGTATGGGCTGCAGGATGGGAGTTTCCACCTCCAGCCAGCCTTTGCCGTCAAAAAAGCGGCGCATAGCCGTGATCAGCCGCGAGCGCAGCACAAAATCCCTTCGCACCTTCGGATTGACGGTCAGATCCACATAACGCATGCGATGGCGCAGTTCGGGATCGGTAAAGGCGTCGTACACTTCCTGCTCGCCCGTTTCCTCATTGACCCGGGTCTTCACGATGGGCAGGGGGCGCAGGGATTTGCTCAACAAGACGAATTCCCTGACATGCACCGTGACCTCTCCGGTTTTCGTCACAAAGACAAATCCGCGCACGCCGATGTAATCGCCGATGTCGAGCAGTTTCTTGAACAGCGTGTTGTAAAGGGTTTTGTCCTCTCCCGGGCAGATCTCATCGCGGGTCACGTACAATTGGATGCGTCCGCTGCTGTCCTGAAGCTCGGCAAAGGAAGCCTTTCCCATCACGCGGGTCATCATGAGGCGTCCGGCCAGCGTCACATCCTGGAAGGCCTCCGAGCCCTCCTCGTATTGCGCCTTGATGTCTGCGGCCCGTGCGTTCACCGGAAAGGCTTCCGGGGGGTAGGGGTCGATGCCCAGTTCGCGGATCTTTTGCAGGTTCTCCCTGCGGATCATTTCCTGTTCGCTGCGTTCGTGCATGCTTCAGCTGGATTTTTTCGGTTTGCAGGCCGACGAAGTCCTTCGGGGCCGTTTTGCAAGACGACCCGGCTCTTCCTTCCGACCCGGACAGTGCGCCAAAGGTGCAAAAGTAGGCATTGCATCCTAATTTTGCGCCTGGACCGCCGGCCTGCGCCGCGGCGGATACAAGCCTTTTACGCAGAAGCGATGAAGCTCTCGAAACACAAGGGGGCGTGGCGCGTTTTTCAGAAATACAAGGGTCCAAAGGAAATGCTGAAGATTGCCTGGTCACCTATATACAAATACGAGCTGCCCGAAGGACATCGCTTCCCGATGATCAAGTACGAGCTGCTGCCCGAACAACTGCTCTATGAAGGTACGGTGCAGGAGCAGAACTTCTTCGCACCAGACCCCCTGGACGAATCGACCATCCTCCTCACCCATGAGGCGGATTACTGGAACAAGCTCAAAACCCAGCAGCTCACCCGAAAAGAAGAGCGAGCCATAGGCTTTCCCATGAGCGAACGCCTGGTACAGCGCGGCCGCCACATCGCTCAGGGCACCGTTCAGTGCGCCCGCTTTGCCCTGGAGTTCGGAGTGGCGATGAATATCGCCGGAGGTACCCATCATTCATTCACCTACAAGGGCGAGGGATTCTGCGTGCTCAACGATATCGCCATTGCAGCCAACTATCTCCTGCAGCGGGGGCTGGCCCGAAAGATCCTGGTCATCGACCTGGATGTGCATCAGGGAAACGGTACAGCACAGATCTTTCAGAACGATCCCCGGGTTTTTACCTTCAGCATGCACGGCGCCAAGAATTATCCACATCGCAAAGAGCGTTCGGACCTGGATATCGGCCTTCCGGACCAAACCGAAGATCAGCCTTACCTGCGGGAGCTGCGCAGCGTACTGCCCCGGTTGTTCGACCGGCTGGAGCCCGACTTTGCCTTCTATCTATCGGGAGTAGATGTGCTGCACTCCGACAAACTGGGACGACTGAGCCTCAGCCTGCAGGGGTGCCGCGATCGCGATCGCTTCGTATTGAAAACCTGCAGGTCCAGATGTGTACCGGTAGCGGTGAGTATGGGTGGCGGGTATTCCGAGCGCATCGCGCAGATCGTGGAGGGGCATGCCAATACGTATCGCTGCGCTCAGGAAATTTACTTTTAAACCGAGTAGCGTGAAGTGAAGGTAACTTTTAACCCGGAAAATTCACCGAATTTTCCGCCCGAAGGGCTGACGAATTGCAAA
>JAJDFU010000180.1 GCA_020528935.1 Saprospiraceae bacterium
GGAATGGCCATATGGGTAAAAGGGACAGTATCGTTTCCCCACCTGCTGCCGGGCCCTGCGCCCCATGGCCTCCAACTTGTCGGGCTGGCCCAAACAAAAAGCAAGGGCCGAGGCAAACTCCTCCGGGGTATCGGCCAGCAAAACTTCCCGGCCGTGGGTCGCTTCGATACCCTCCAGCCCCAGGGAGGTTGTGATCACCACCCGGCCCAGCGCCATGCCCTCCAGGATCTTTGCCCGCATACCGCTTCCGGATCGCAAAGGTACGATTAAAACGGCATGCTGGTTGAGAAAGCCCTTGGCACAGGGCACTTCTCCGTGCATGTGCACGGCGGGTAAGCCGACCTGTTTGCGCCAGGCTTCGCTGTTGCGCCCGGCCACGTGAAAGCTCAGCTGAGGCCATTGCCGGTGCAAATCGGGCCATACCGACTCCAAAAACCAATCCCATCCTTCCTGTGTTGGCCTCCAGCCCAGAGCGCCAAGGAAACCCAAGGAGTGAACAGGGTGCAAAAAGGCTGCATAATCCGGCTCGTACTCTCGTTTATCCAGCCCTATGGGCGTAGTGATCCGCTTGCCGCGATATCCCAACTCCCCGAACAAGCGCAGGTCGCGTTCGGTAATGGCGATGAGCAGGTCGTAGTTCTTCAACTGGGCCAGTTCGTAGCGCCTGAGCTTTTCAGTGAGATGACGCAAATACCATTTGCGCGGCGAGAGGGGCGTATTCCGGGTGATGCGGTCCCAGATCTCATGCTCCACATTGTGTGCGCGCATGGCGATGGGCGCCTCGCTGTGCCGGCGTATCAGGGGTATGTAGGGAGCCAGGTACAGCGTTTCCAGTTGAATCACATCGAACGCCTCTTCGCGCAGCAGTTTTTCCAGCTGCTTCCGAAAGCCGTTGGATACAAAGCGCGAAACGTGATAGGAATCCGGTGAGAACAGATTGAAAAACGCGGGAAGCGGCCGCACCCGGTTATCGACCTCCACCAGGTGTATGGCGCGGTAGTGGGACAAGGCTTTGGGCTTCTCCGTAAAAGAAACCGGGTGTTTGCTGGTGTTCATGGAAAGGAGTGTGATCGAACACCCTAAGTTGTGAAGTGCTTTGCTGAGTGCGTTTACAGCGATAGACTCACCATCCTTCAACGGATAAGGGACTTTTTTGCACAGCTGCAAAATTTTCATGCGACAATTAATTTATCGCTCGTTTACGCCCGCTTAAGTCTTCCGTACATCTTAACGTTTTCATAACCCTCCCGTATTGTCTGGCCCCACCTCTTCGTCCTCTTTTTTCCAGGGCGGCTGCACGATGCAGTAGAGCTCCAGGTCTGTATCTCCTTCATTTGCAAGCCATTGAACAGTACCCGCCGGTATGAGGACCACACTGCCTGCTACCACCGGATAGTTGACCTCATCCAGGTACAAGGTTCCTTCTCCGCCCAGAATGATATAGATCTCATCGCGTTCGGAGAGCCGGTGAGGACGGGAGGATTCGCCGGGCTTGAGCAAAGCATGCGCCAGGCTGAAGGGGAGGTGTACGGGATCGTTGTCCGGGTGGAGCACCTCCCGCAACAAGGTATCATCCCCTGCCCTCCAGGCGGGCATATCCCGGAGGGTTTTGACTATGACGGGATTGCGCATATTCAGTCCTTGTACCGGATGATCTCTTCCCGAAGGGAAGTGTTGTTGTCGCGATGTACGTCGGCCATGTGGAAAGAGGGATCGATGATCACTTCTTCCACCTCATCCAGCGGGCGCTCCAATATCAGGGAATACCTTGCCTGGGTCCAGGGCCAGTCCTCCAGCAGGGTGAATCGACGGTTATTTTCCTGCAGGGGTTTGTGCCCGCGCATGATGCGGAGTGGAATGTGGTACCATTCTTCCGTTCCATCCGAATAGCGCACCTGAACGTCCAGCGGCATGGGCATCGTGCCAACCTTTTCGAGCTCGACCAGGGTGCTGCCGTCCGACGTTTCGGTCAGTTCCTCCACGGCGTAATCGATGGTGTGGGTACTGTTGATCATGTATTCGTTGTACCAGTCCAATTCCAGGCCCGATTCCTTTTCGACGACCCGGATGAAGTCGTTGGGCGTGGGATGCCGGAATTTCCACTGGTTGTAATAGCGGAGCAAGGCCCGGTCGAAAGTCGAATGCCCCACCACGCCGCGGAGCTGGGTGAGGTACACGGCACCCTTTACGTAAGCGGCGACGCTGTAGGCCGTATTGGTCGTGTAGTGATCGGCGTGTGTGCTCATGGGCTCCTCGGTACCAGTCAGTGCGATGCGAGCCAGCCCCTCCAGAGAACCCCGGTGGGGGTTTTCCCGCACCTTGTAGCCCGGCAGCAGTCCTTCGCGGGCCAGCTGGTTCATGACCTCCGCGGTAGCAAAGCTGGTGAAGCCTTCATCCATCCAGGGATACAGGCTTTCGTTGTTGCCGAGCACACCCTGGTACCAACTGTGCATGAGCTCGTGCACACTCACTCCTACCAGGCTCAGAAAATTGCGTTTGCCGGTAATCAGGGTGGACATGGGGTATTCCATACCGCCGTCCCCGCCCTGAATGAAGGAATACTGGCGGTAGGGATAGGCGCCGAATCGCTCATTGATGATGTCAAAGGCGCGATCCATGACGTCGGGCAGGCGTTCCCAGGCCTCCGCATTGCTTTGCTCGGGCTGATAGAGAAAATGCATCACCGTGCCGGTCTTGCGCTTCAGTTTGCGGTGCACGTAGTCCGGATCAGCGGCCCACATAAAGTCGTGCACGCGGTCCGCCTTGAAATGCCAGGTGTTCTTGCGGCCTTTGCGCTTGACCTTCACCCCCTCTTCCTCGTAGCCGTGGCCCACCTCATTGCCATTCTGCACGTAGCCGGTGCCGCCGAGCACGTAATCGGCGTCGATGGAGATCTTCACGTCAAAATCACCCCAATTGCCGTAGAACTCGCGCCCGACGTATGGGTTGGCGTGCCAGCCCTTGTAGTCGTATTCGCACAGCTTGGGGTACCACTGCGCCATGGAATAGGCCACGCCCTCGTTGTTGTCTCGTCCGGAGCGCCGTATTTGCACGGGCACCTGTGCCCGAAAGGCCATTTCCATCCGGATCGTATCGCCGGGAAGGATCGGCTGGTTCAGCTCCACTTCCAGTATGGTGCCCACTTCTTCAAACCGCACCGGCCGGCCGTCCTGGGTGAGCCCGTCCACCTTCAGGTACCCGATCTCCGATTGGCTGAGCTGGCTGATGCGTTCGCCCACGCGCGGATCGGGGTCCACAATGGAGCGGGAGCGCTGATCCATCATACTGCCCGGCTGAAAAGCATTGAAATACAAATGGTAAAAAAGCCGGCGGAGCGTATCCGGGGAATGGTTGACATAGTGCAAAACCTGGCGTCCCTCGTACCGGTGGCGTTCTACTTCAAATTCCACATCCATCTGGTAGGACAACGCCTGTTGCCAGTAACCGCGCTGGGCAGACAGTGGCACCAGCGAACAAGAAACACAGAGGAAGAACCAAAAGAGTCTGGCGTACATAGATACCTTCGCGTTAGTATGGATTAAAAAGAGCGCGCGTTTCCGAACGCGCCGGATGAAGGAACGACAAATTTACAGAAAGTAAAAATACCGGCTTAAGGCCCGTGGAGACTGCACATTCGGATTTCCCTTTCGAATGCCGTAATTTTGGGCAGAAAAATCGTCGTAACCGCATGAACCCGAAGTTCCAGATACGTCCGCTGTTGTTAGTTCTGATCGTTGTATTGGCTGCACTTTCGCGGCTGCTGCCACATCCCTACAATTTCACCCCAGTCACCGCCATAGCGCTTTTTGGAGGGGCCTATTTTTCGCGCACCTATCTGGCTTTCCTGGTTCCTCTGCTGGCCATGTGGATCAGCGACCTCCTGCTCAACAATATCGTCTACGCAGCTTATTTCGAGCAATTCGCCTGGTTTGGCAGTGGTAGCGTATACCTGGCTTTCGGCCTCATCGTAGGCCTGGGCATCCTGTTCTTGAAGAAGGTGAAACCGGGGCGCCTCATCCTGACCACCCTGGCCGCATCCACGCTTTTCTTCCTGGTCACCAATTTTGCGTCCTGGCTCGGCATGGCCGTGTACAGCAAGGATTTGAGCGGGCTCCTGCAGGCCTACATCGCCGGACTTCCCTTCTTCCGCACCGCCCTGCTGGGCGACCTGGTGTACAGCCTGCTGCTGTTTGGCTCCTTTGAATGGGTGAAGCGGCAGTATCCGCAGCTCGTACAGAAAACGGCCTGATCGATGTCCGAAGAGAGAGATTCGCAGGGCCGCCGCCGGACCGTGCGTTTGCGCGAAGGGGAGGACTACTACATCGAAAACGGATTTTACGTGTTCACCCGTGCCTATCTGTTGCGGCGCGGATATTGCTGCAAGAGCGGCTGCAGGCACTGCCCCTATGGCTATACCCCTGAGGATAAGACCGGCCCCGGGAAACCTTAAACGATTTCCGGGAAAAGATGACCTCTTTCGGTTGGCATTTTATACCAAAACCGGTATCAGGCAGTCGGTTCCACACTCTTTTTGGGCTCTCCGGGGTATTCGATGCGCACGTGATGGATGGAACGCATGAGCTTGCGGAATACCTCCCGGCAGGCTTCCAGTTCCTCAAAGCTCAGGGGAGAATCGGATAGCTGACCCTGGGCGATCTTTCCGTTGATGATGCGATCGATCAGCTGGTCGATATCCTGACCCGTAGGCTCCTTGAGGCTTTTGCAAGCCGCCTCGATCGAATCGGCCAACATGACGATCGTCTCTTCGCGGGTTCGCGGCTTGGGCCCCGGATAGCGAAAAAGGGATTCGTCCACATTGGCCTCCCCGTTTTGATCTACAGCCTTGCGGTAGAAATATTCGGTGCGCGTGGTGCCGTGATGCGTGCGGATAAAGTCGATGATGACCTTGGGCAATCGCTTTTCGCGGGCCATGCGTTCGCCTTCCAGCACGTGATCGATAATGATACTCGCACTCTCCACGGGGGAGAGCTCATCGTGCGGGTTGATGCCGTTATTCTGGTTTTCGATGAAATACTGGGGTGCCTTGGTCTTGCCCACATCGTGGTACAAACTGGCCACTTTGACCAGAAGATCGTTGGCTCCGATCCGGCTGGCTGCCGCCTCGCTGAGGTTGGCCACCTGCAGGGAGTGCTGCAAGGTGCCGGGGGCTTTCATGGCCAGCTGGCGCAGCAGCGGCCTGTTCATGTCCGACAGCTCCATCAGCGTGATGGCCGAAGTGAACCCGAACAGGCGCTCCAACAGTGGAATAAGGGGATAGGCCAGCATGGTGAGGAAAACGTTGAGGAACAGCCAGAAAAAGACTTCGTAGTTGATACTCTGCCAGTCGCCGACCTGAATGAGCGAAAGCCCCAGATAACCGATCACATAGGTGAGGAAGATGGCGAACATGGAGTAGAAAAAGCGGCTCCAATCGCGCGTATCCACCCGGGAGAGGATGACGACCACACCGGCCAGGATCTGCAGCAGCGTGAATTCGTACCCCAGGTTGGTCAGAAAACTGGCGATCAGCACGGCAACCACATGGGTCACGAAGGCCAGGTAGTTGTCGTAGAAGGTCTTGATGACAATGGGCACAATGCAGAAGGGAATCACATAAGGACTGATCACCTCGGATACGGATACGGCGTATTCCAGGTAGCTGTACAGCACCAGCCACAGCAACACAAAGGCCAGTTTGGAAAAGCGGCCGAACACCCCGGGCTCGAACGCCCGCAGGTAAAGCAAAAAAACGCCCACAATGAGTGTAGTGAGCAGCAAATAGCCGGCAAACACCATCCACATGGCCCCCCGGGAGGAAGCCTCCTGGTAGTAGTGCTTTTTGAAGGATTCGAGTTTGTAGTACACTTCGTCCGTGATGGTGGCTCCGCGCTGCACGATCAACTCGCCCTCGCGCACCATGCCGCGCGTAGGCGAAACGGCATCCAGCATCTCCTGTTCCAGTTTCTGGGTGAGTTGCGCATTGTAGGTGAGATTGGGCCGGATGTGGTCTTCCAGCAGGGCGTAGAGAAAATCCGGTTCTTTCAGGGAGGAATACGGCAGGGAATCGCTCAACCATTCCGCGGCCTGGTGGGGGGTGAAGTAGTACTCCAGCGTCCGTTTGTAGGTCGTATTCCCCTCCACGATATTGATCACGAAATCCTTGCCCTTGTCCTGATGTGCTCCGGCCAGCGCAATGACCCCCCTCTCGTAGATGCCGTCCAGAAAGTCGAGCCCGTATTTTTCGTAGTATTTGGGCTGGGCCGTCACGCTGGGAAACTGCTCGGCCACACCGGGTTCGGAAAGCCTGGCCTCAAAAGCTTTGCGGAACGCTTCTTTCATTCGGGGGCGCAGGGCGGGCTCCAGGTTGTAGAAGGGCGACAGTTCGGCCTGGACCTCCGCGTATTCGGCCTCCAGTTGTTCGGAAGGCTTTTGTATGGCAAAGCTGTAGGGAGCCACCAGGTCGTCGTAATGCCATACCTGCCCCTTTTCGTACTGGTACTTGAACTGCACGTGGCTGGGAAAGAGAAAGCTGATGAAAAAAATGACGCCCGCAATAAGGAGATAGCGCGCGGCCACCGGCAGCTTGTCCAGGGTTTGACGAAAAGATTGGCTCATGAAATCGGCTTCTTCACCGCAGCCTCCCGCTGCGATCTACCTGCAAATATACCGGACTTAGCAAGCAATGGAAAACCGGGGGCATTCAGGAGGAATCGCGGGGTGCCCACACCACCTCTGCACGCCCCAGGCGATGCCCCACATACCGGGCCAGCACGAAGAGGAAGTCGGACAGGCGGTTGAGGTAGGTAAGAATGATCTCGTCTACCGGTTCGGAGGCGGCCAGCGCTACAGCCAGTCGTTCAGCCCGGCGGCATACGCAGCGCGATACGTGGCAGTAAGACACGGCCGGATGGCCACCGGGCAGGATGAAATTCCGGAGTTCGGGCAATTCGGCATCCATGCGATCGATGGCCCGTTCCAGGCTGCTGACATCGTCGGATTGCAAGCCCGGCAGATCGAGTTCTTTTTCCGGATCGGATGCCAGGCGGGAGCCCAGGGTGAACAGAAGGTCCTGGATGCCTTTTATTTCGGAGAGCAGGTCGTGGAAGCCGGCTTCCGCCAGATGGTCATTGGTCAGCCCCAGGAAGGCGTTTAATTCGTCCACCGTGCCGTAGGTGTCGATGCGCAAGTGGTCTTTCGGTAGGCGTCGACCGCCAAAGAGGGAGGTTTCCCCACTATCGCCGGTGCGGGTGTAGATCCGGAATGCCATAGGCGTTTAGTCCTTTTGGGTACTGAGTACCGATTCGTTGGTGACATCGCTTTCCACCAGCCCGTCGCGCAGACGCACGATGCGGTGCGCGTACTCCGCGATCTCGTTCTCGTGGGTAACGATGATGACGGTGTTTCCGGCCGCGTGGATCTCCTCGAACAACCCCATGATCTCCAGAGAGGTTTTGGTATCCAGGTTGCCGGTGGGCTCGTCGGCCAGAATGATCGAGGGATGGTTGACCAGCGCCCGGGCTACCGCTACGCGCTGGCGCTGCCCCCCGGAAAGTTCGTTGGGTTTGTGATCCATCCGATCGGCCAGGCCCACGGATGCAAGCACCTCGGCCGCTCGCTCTTCCCGCTCCGATTTGGACAGGCCGGCGTAGATCAGCGGCAAGGCCACATTGTCCAGAGCCGAAAGGCGCGGCAGCAGGTTGAAGGTTTGAAAAACGAAACCGATCTCTTTGTTGCGCACTTCGGCCAGGTCGCTGTCCGGCATTTCGCTGACGTCGACCCCGTTCAGCCAGTATTGGCCGGAAGTGGGCGTATCCAGACAGCCGATCATATTCATGAGGGTGGATTTTCCCGAACCCGACGGACCCATGAGGGCTACGTATTCGTTGCGGAAGATGTCCAGGGTGATGGAGCGCAGGGCATTCACCTCGGTGGTTCCCATGATGTACACCTTTCGGAGTTCTTTGACGGCTATGATGGGTTGTTCCATGCGTTTATGCGTTGGGCGATGACACGACTTTGGGCACCACAAAGAAATCGCGATGCCGGACGGGCGCCTGGCCCAGGGCCTGACCGACCGGCCAGCAGCCTTCCGGCTCGTCGTCGCGAAGCGGAGCCGGATGCTGTGCGAGGTGCGCCAGCGGTTCCACCCCTTCGGTATCCAACTCCTGCATTTTGGCGACCATATCGAGAATGTTTTCAAGCTCGGCCTGCAGGCGAAGCCGCTCCTCCGGAGCCAACTCCAGGCGAGCCAGATCTTCGAGCCGGGAAATTAGGCTATCGTCAACTTTCATAGGAATCAATTCGATGAGTGAACCTCTCCCATCGGCAAACGCCCTGCCGGGTGGGTTGTTGATCTTTTGGCCGGGCTATTTTACAAAAAAACCAGGGGGAAAGCCACAGCTCGAAAATCCTTGTCGGAAATAACCGGTGGGTATGCCCCGGAATTGTATTTTCAGGCATCCAAAAACTGGACTACCCCAATGGAGAAGTTTGGAACGCATCCCTCCATCAAGCACGTGGCCCTGGCCGGAAACATCGGCGCGGGCAAGACTACCCTGGCAGCAAAACTCAGCAAGGCCTTCGGTTGGGAAGCCCATTTTGAATCCACCGAAGACAATCCTTACCTCAGCGACTTTTACCACGACATGAAGCGCTGGTCGTTCAATCTCCAGATCTTCTTTCTGCACAGCCGCTATCACCAGATCCTGCAGATCGCCAAAGGCGACCAAACGGTAGTGCAGGACCGCACCATCTACGAGGATGCCTACATCTTCGCTCCCAACCTGCACGACATGGGGCTGATGTCGGGCCGGGACTTCGACAACTACCTGCGCCTGTTCGAAACCATGATCGCGCAGATCGATCCGCCGGATCTGCTCATCTACCTTCGGGCCAGCATTCCCACGCTGGTCGCGCACATCCAGAACCGGGGCCGGGAATACGAGGGCAATATGAGCCTCGACTACCTCAAGCGGCTCAACCAGCGCTACGAGGAGTGGATCAGCAGCTACGAAGACGGCAGGCTGCTCATCATCAATTCAGACGACGTGGACTTCGAACACAATCCCGAGGACCTGGGCAAAGTGGTCAATCAGGTCCATACCGAATTGCACGGCTTGTTTGACTAGGGCGTCGGTTGGCCGGCATGACCGGTGAACAGGCCATTCGCCCATCGGAACAGCAAATCCTGAAGATCGCTGCCATAAACCAACAGCAGCAGGAGAAGTACGTGAAGGAGAACAGCCAACAGCCATGCGCGGGTGCGGCGCTGCCGGGCGTTACGCTGGAAGGTATGGTGGGTCATGTCATGGGGGTTTCTAGCTAAACGACAGTACAAGTCCAAGGCGTATATCCGGCCCGGATTTAACCCGGATTTTTCGCGGGAAGGCCGGTAACAATGACGACAAGTGGCTGAAAACAGGCGTATTGTCAACCACTTCGGTCAGGATCTTCGACCCTGACCATTGCAAAATTTTGTACATCCAAATTGAGGTAGGATAGTTGCCCTGAAATGGGACTGCCTCATTCGTAGTTTATTGATTTTCAATATTTTGCAATTACATAGCCTAAGGGCGGAAAATTCGGTGAATGTTCCGGATTAACCCATCTTTAGAAAATGGCGTTACAGTAGCAGAAAAACCGAACACTATGCTCGTTTCTTCAACGGCTCATGCCCGCATTCTCCGGGAACTCCAACCCCACGGCGCTACCCTGGTGGCCATTTCCAAAACCAAGCCCACCGATGCCGTGCTGGAGTTGTACGAAGAAGGCCAGCGGGATTTCGGGGAAAACCGCGCCCAGGAACTCGCGGCCAAATACGAAGAGCTTCCCGGGGATATTCGCTGGCATATGGTGGGGCATTTGCAAACCAACAAGGTCAAATACATAGCTCCTTTCGTACACCTCATTCACTCTGTGGACAGCGCGAAGGTGCTGAAGGAGATCAACAAACAAGGCGCTAAGGCGGGGCGCATCATCCAGGTGCTGCTCCAGTTCAAGATCGCCCGGGAAGAAACCAAGTACGGCCTGGAATGGGAGGAGGCCGAAACCCTGCTTCGCTCAGAGGCCTTTGCCGCCATGGAACACGTGCGCATTTGCGGCGTGATGGGCATGGCGACTTTCACCGATGACGAGGTACAGGTGCGCCGGGAGTTCCAGAAGCTCAAAGGATACTTCGATCGCCTGAAAGCGGAGTTCTTTCCCGGGGATGACGCCTTTCGGGAAGTATCCATGGGCATGTCCTCGGATTACCGCATTGCGCTGGAAGAAGGCAGTACCATGGTGCGCATCGGCACCCTGCTCTTTGGGGAGCGCGACTAATTCCAGAGCAGAAGACGAAAGGTATCCGATTCGTTTCCGCGCAGAATCCGCATCAGGTAAACTCCTGAGGGATAGCCGGATACATTTACCTCATTCCACTTTCCCTGCAGGGCCCATTCCCGGAGCAGGCGCCCCTGGGCATCCAGCATCTGCAGCTCGTACACTTCGGCTTCGCCGGCGGTTTCGAGCTGTATCTGTACCCGGTCCCGGGCCGGATTTGGCCAGAGGCGCACCCGGTGCGCACTTTCGGCCTGCGGCTCGGCGGTGCTGGTGAGCGGGTCGCCTTCCAGTTCGGTGGCGAACAGTCCCAGTCCACCGCGCTCATTGCCGAGGAGTAACTCCAGCTTGCCGTCCTGATTGATGTCGGCCAGGGCGGGCCGGGTGCGGTAGCCTTCGCGGAGGCGACCGTAGCGATCTTCCCTGAGGCGAAAACTGCCCTCCAGATTGCCTTCGATCTGATCGTAGATGCGAACGACGCCCAGGGCACTGCCCGTCATCAGCATCAGCTCGCCGGTAGCGGAGCGCACGAAGGTGGGCGCACTGTATCCGAAGCCGGTCACATCATTGGGTATGCGCGTATCTACCTGGCCGAGGACCTGAATGTTGGGTGCCTGAGCCGGATCGGGAGAAAAAGATGGATTGCCCGGCACGCCCTGGTTGGGGAAAAAGTTGAGGTTGCCCTTTTGCTCGCCCACTACGAGATCGGCCAGGCCATCTTCATTCAGGTCGGCTATGGCCGGGCTGCTGGCCACACCCACGTCTATTCCGGCATAGCCGTACTGGAACGGTGCAAACTGAAAGGGCTGCCCCGAACCGGCCGTATTCTCCGCGTAGAACAGCTGACCGTTGCCCTCTCCCACCAGAAGGTCCAGGTCGCCATCGCCGTCCAGATCCCCGAAGGCCGGAACAAAGGCATCCGCGGCATTGCCAAACTGGCTCATGTTCAGGTAATCCGCATCGGTGAGGCGAAAACGGGGCGCAGTGGCCGTGCCGGTATTTTCGAGCAGGACCAGCCTGGGGTTGCGTTCGCCGTCCTGGCTGTAGAAGGTGATATTGCCCACGACCACGTCCGGAAGGCCATCGGCATTGACGTCGGCAAAAGCCGGGAAAGCCCCTGTACCCAGATCCAGCATGTCGCCCACCAGCAGGTCCTTTTGCGCGAAGCTGAAGGAAGGCTGGGCCTGGGAACCCGTATTGCGATACCACCAAAGCACTTCGCGGTCCTCGATGCCCTGACGGGCATTGGGCGCGGCCAGAAAGTCCTTCCGGCCATCGTAGTCGATGTCCGCGTGAAACGAAGCGGGGAAATAGGGAATATTCACCGGAACGGAGCCCGACGGATAAAGGGTGTCCTGCTGATCCATCCAGGCCTCACTGCAGGAGCCGCCGTTGTGGAGGAATACCAGGTTTTCAAAAGACAGGTCGCCCAGAACGAGCTCCAGGTCGCCGTCGTTGTCGCTGTCCAGGGTAAGGAGGGTCGAGCCGGCATGGCGCGGGCTCAGCGGCTTTTCGTCCCTAAACGGTTGTGCGCAGGTACCCGGTGCGGGGGCCAGGTCGATCTTGCTGGAAAGCCCGCTTTCGTAAAAGCCGCCCCAGCAGTCGTCGTCCAGTACAAAGTTGAGGCTGTCCGGTCCGTAGCCCAGCTCCACCGATTGATTGCGAAAAAACTCGACGTATCCGCCCACCAGGTTAAAGGTGAGAATATCCATATCGCCGTCGCAGTCGATATCGTCCAGGGCCGGGTAGTCGATCTTGGTGACGGCCAGATTGGTGTAATTGCCTCCGCCGGGACGAAGATAGCGAAGCACGTTCTTCTCGTAGGGCCCGGGCAGGTTTATGCGCTGGAAGCGGAGGGTATCGGCCTGAAAGAACCCGCGGTACACAGCTATGCCCGGGATGAAGGTGTCCGATTCGCAGAAGAGATCCGCCGCGCCGTCCTGGTCGAAGTCCCGGAGCAGCACCCAATTGTCCACCTCGGGAAAGTGACTGGCGTAAGCCGGCACCCATACCCACTGCGGATTGCCGGCACTCCCCTTTTGAATGAAGGTCATATGCACCGCGCCGGTGCGGTCAAAAATGTAGAGATCGGGTACGCCGTCGTTGTTGAGATCCGGCTGGGAAAGTTGCGGGTTGTTCAGCCCACCGGCCAGGGCCAGAGGCAACTCCGAGCCGTCCTGCACAACGGGTACCGGGAGGCGTTGGAGCGGGCTTTGGCCCGCGGAATTCCCCGAAATCAATACCATGGCCCCCAGTAAGGCGAGGGCTATCCTGTTGTTGACCTTCAAAATGGATCGCGTTTTTTGATTACTTTGGACGCTTTGCACGGCTTCCGCCTTCAAAAGTACTAAACGCCGGCATGAAGCATCACCTTATCACTGCGTTCGTCCTGCTTTTTGGCTGCTACCCGACCCTTTTTGCTCAATCTTCTGCCGAACGGGTTGGCTTCAGCGCGGACGCGAACGGTGTGTACATCCAGGATGAAGCTTCCGCAGGCGATTCCCTCAGCTGGATCGTCAACGGGCAGGATACAGCGCTGGCACTGGACGGCGGCCGGGCATTCCTGCCGGTAGAAACCGATGACGTCGGCCGGCTGCTCTTCATCCAGGGCGAGGTGGGGCAACCCGTGCTCTTTCACTACAGCCTTCGCGAGGGCCGGCCCCGGCTCCGGCGCATCCCCCTCTGGCTATCGATCGTGCCGCCCCTGCTGGCCATTGCCATGGCCCTGCTCTTGCGCGAGGTAATCCTCTCGCTGGTCGCAGGCATTTGGGCCGGGGCATTCATCGCCGGAGGCCTGCGCCTGGATTCCTTTTACCACTTTCTCATGAGCTTCTTGGATGTATTGGACCACTACATCATTCAGGCCCTGACCGACAGCGCCCACTTGTCCATCATCCTGTTTTCGCTCCTCATTGGTGGCATGGTGGCCGTCATTTCCCGCAACGGCGGCATGGCCGGTATCGTAGAGCGGCTTTCCGCCTACGCGCGCTCGGCCCGCAGCACCCAGTTCATCACCTGGCTACTGGGGGTCGCGATCTTTTTTGACGACTATGCCAACACCCTGATCGTGGGCAATACCATGCGGCCCGTAACCGATCGCTTCCGCATCTCCAGGGAAAAGCTGGCCTACCTGGTAGACTCTACGGCGGCGCCGGTAGCGGCCATTGCCTTCATCACGACCTGGATCGGCGCCGAACTCAGCTACATCGACGACGGCATAGCAGACATTCCCCTGCTGAGCGGATCATACAGCGCCTATGCCGTCTTCCTGGAGTCCCTCAAATACTCGTTTTACCCTTTGCTGACCCTGGCCTTCCTGCTCATGATCGTCTGGACGGGGCGCGATTACGGTCCGATGCATCTCGCCGAGACCCGGGCCCGGCTGACCGGCCGGGTATGGGAACAAGGCGGGAAATCCGGAGGAGAGGAGGACGATGACGATATGGAGAACCTGAACCCCGTTGCCAGCGCCCCTCACCGTTGGTACAACGCCGCCGTACCGGTGGTGGTTGTCATCCTCTTGACCCTTTACGGCCTGCTGCAAACCGGAATGGAAGGCAGCTGGAAAGAATTGGCTGCGAAGGGCTTTGTTCCCCCTGATCGCAGCTGGGGTGCGGTGTGGTCCACCCTGGCTGATGCGGAAGGCACAGAGGGGTTTTTCATCTTGCTTGGAAAAGTGATCGGCAATGCGGATTCCTATGTAGCTCTCCTTTGGTCTTCCCTGCTCGGGGTCGTAACCGCCCTGCTCCTCACGCTGGGCCAGCGCATCATGAATCTTTACCGCAGCATGAACACCCTGGTGACGGGGTTCAAGACCATGGCGCCGGCCCTCATCATACTCAGCCTGGCCTGGGCCCTGGCCCTCACTACCAAAGAACTGCATACGGCTTCCTTCCTGAGTTTTGCCCTGGGAGACGCCCTAAATCCTCTTTTTCTTCCGGCCATTGTCTTCGTATTGGCCGCCTTCATTTCGTTCTCCACCGGCTCTTCCTGGAGTACGATGGCCATCCTCTACCCCATTGCCATCCCCACTACCTGGACCATATGCCAGGCCGCCGGCCTGGACGAGGCGCACAGCAAGGAAATCCTGTTCAACGTCATTTCCATCGTCCTGGGGGCTTCCGTGCTGGGCGACCATTGCTCGCCGATCTCCGATACTACCATTCTGAGTTCACTGGCCTCCCACTGCAACCACATCGACCACGTCCGCACCCAGTTGCCCTACGCCCTTACCGTAGGTGCCGTGAGCATTGTTCTGGGCACCCTGTCCACCGCTTTGGGAGGAGGCTGGGGCCTGCGCTTCGGGCTAGGCCTGGAGGGAATGGCCGAATGGTTTAGCATGGGGCAATGGACGGGCAAGCAACTTCCAAACCGG
>JAJDFU010000565.1 GCA_020528935.1 Saprospiraceae bacterium
CCCGCGCTACCTTGCCCACCCAGGGCACCACCGTCGAAGCCACCCTGGCGTTCGCTCCCGACGGCCGCCTGCTCAACTTCATCTCCGACGACCGCGGCGCCTTGACGAACGGGCAACTGGAGTACCACCGCTTTTCCACCCCGCTGAGCGACTACCGCGACTTCGGGGGCTACCGGCTGGCCGCCCTGGGCAAAGCGGTGTGGCACTACCCGGACGGCCCCTTCACCTACGGTGAATTCCGGCTGCAAGACGTGTCCTACAATGTTTCCGCATTCAACCCCTGATCCGGCATGGGTACAGCGTTTCGATTATCCGTATGGTTACCGCCACTCGCTGCCCTGGCTTCGGCAGCCGGTCTGTTCGCACCCGGCTTCTACCGCGACAGCCTCTACCTGCAGACCCTTTGGCGGGGGAATGATGCCGTTACGCTCTTTGTCATCGTTCCTGCCCTGATCCTCAGCCTTTGGGCCTACCGGCGCGGATCGCAACGGGGCCTGCTCCTGTGGATGGGCTTGCTGTTGTATCTGGCCTACAACTATGCGTTTTACCTGTTTGCCGCTGCCTTTAACGCGGCTTTCCCGCTCTACGTCGCGCTGCTGTCGATTTCGGGCTTTGCCCTGGCATTTGGCCTGTACGGGCTTTCCTTCCGTCAGCTGACTTTTTCGCGCCACCGGCGGGGCTGGGTCGTCGCCTATTTGCTCCTGATCGCCGCCGTACTGTGCGGGGTGGAGATCCCGCCCATCATCCGGTTTCTGGCCGACGGCACCGTACCGCCCCTGATAGAACAGACCGATCACCCCACCAGTGTGGTCTATGCCCTGGATCTGGCCATAGTCGTGCCTTTGAGTCTGCTGGCCGGCTTCTGGCTTTGGCAGGGGAAAAGGTGGGGATACCTTC
Organism: Saprospiraceae bacterium; assembly: GCA_020528935.1. GTDB lineage: Bacteria > Bacteroidota > Bacteroidia > Chitinophagales > Saprospiraceae > JAJDFU01. Next base: position 898 of record JAJDFU010000565.1, read on the forward strand.
TGGCTGTACTCATGCTGGTAAAAGGCTGTACCTATGGGCTTGTCCTTTCCGCCAACAGCCTGATCCTGAGGTTCACCCACATGGGCGAAGATTCCCTGCTGCCCTTTTACCTGTTCGTTATGCTGGGCGGACTGGCCGGCCTGCTTTGGTTGCTGCGTCCGGTACGAGCCGCACCTGCCTGAACGCGGCAACCCGATGACGCCCCAAACCCGGCATCGCGGCCAACCGTTTTCGAATGACTCCGACCGAACATGCTCCCCGGCCCGGCAGTTGAATACTAAACCACATATGATATGCCGGACCGCGACCTACCCTCCATTGAAAACGAAGAGCAGTATGAAGCGCTGCGCCGCAAAGGCATGAGCAAAGCGAAAGCGGCTCGCATCGCCAATTCGGAAGACACCGGTGGTGGCTCGCCCTACGAAGAGCGCACCAAAGAAGAACTGTACGAATTGGCCCGAAAGATCGACCTGGCGGGCCGCAGCCAAATGACCAAGGCCGAGCTCATCCGGGCCCTGCGCGCCCGTTGATCGGCGGATGCCGCCCGGCAACCTTCCCCCAAAAACCCCTCATTCATTCATCCATCAAAAAACAGCATACGAACCATGGAAAAACTGAATCATACCACCATTGCCATACTCAGTGAAGACGGATTTGAAGAAGCCGAACTGACCAGCCCGCGCAAACGCCTGGAAGAAGAAGGCGCAAGCGTACACATCGTCTCGCCCCGCGAAGGCAAGATCCGCGGCTGGAAGGGCGAAAACTGGAGCATAGACGTGCCGGTAGACAAGCACATCAGCGAGGCAAAGGCCGACGATTACGATGCCCTGATGATACCGGGCGGAGTAGCCAATCCCGACCTGCTGCGCCGCAGCGAGCCGGTGGTGGACTTCGTGAAGACCTTTTTTGAGCAGGGCAAACCCATTGCTTCCATCTGCCACGGACCCCAGGTACTCATCGAAACCGGTGCGCTGAAGGGCCGCACCCTCACCTCCTTTCACAGCATCAAGACCGACCTGAAAAACGCCGGCGCGCGCTGGGAAGACCGCGAGGTAGTGGTAGACAAAGGGTTGGTGACCAGCCGCTCTCCCAAAGACCTGGACGCCTTCAACGCCAAGATGGTGGAAGAATTCCGCGAAGGCATCCACGCCGGCCAGCGCACTGCCTGAAACAATTCGCATACGGTCTTTAGTTAAAGATCAGCCGCTGCTCCGTTCGGAGGGCGGCTTTTTTTAGGCCATGAACCCCAAGGGCGTTTTGATTCTTTACTTTTGAAAAAAAGGCCTATGAACGTCCGGTTATTGCTCAGCCTGGGAGGCTTGCTTCTGTCGGCACTGTGCCAGGCAGCTTCTCCCGATTCCCTGCCGTCCATTGCCGAGAAAGTGAACGAGCTGGAGAAGCGCCCGGGCTTCTTCCCCATCTACTGGAGTGAAGACGAAGGCAAGCTGTATGGAGAGGTCAGCCGGTGGGACGAAGAATTCCTGTACGTCAACAGCCTGACCGGCGGGCTCGGCTCCAACGACCTCAACCTGGACCGCAACCAGCTGGGCAATACGCGCATCGTGAAGTGGGTGCGCTCGGGCCCGAAGGTGTTGCTGCTGCAGCCCAACTACCGCTACCGGGCCGAAACGGACAACGCATACGAACGGCAGGCGGTGGAGGATGCCTTTGCCCAGTCCGCACTCTGGGGGTTTCAGGCTGTGGCGCGTACCGATGACCGCCTGCTCATCGACCTCACGCCCTTTCTGCTGCGCGATGCCCACGGCGTGGCCCGCCGCCTGAAAGCCAAAAAGCAGGGTACCTACAAGCCCGATGCGGACCGCTCCATGCTGATGCCGGAGCGCATCCGCAATTTCCCCCTCAATACCGAGATGACCGCCCTGGTGACCCTCACCGGCGAACCCAAAGGCAGCGAACTGCGCAGCGTGGCGCCCAGCCCGGCACAGCTCAGCCTGCGCATGCGGCATTCTTTCATCCAATTGCCGGAGCCCGGTTACGAGCCGCGGCCTTTCGATCCGCGGAGCGGCTACTTCCCGGTCACCTATTTCGATTACGCCACCCCCATTGATCAGCCCCTGGCGAAGCGCTTCATCCCGCGCCACCGCCTGCAGAAGAAAGCCCCGGATGCGCCCGTCAGCGAGCCGGTGGAGCCCATCGTCTATTACCTGGATCCCGGCACGCCCGAGCCCATCCGCTCGGCCTTGCTGGACGGCGCGCGCTGGTGGGCGGAGGCTTTTGCATACGCCGGCTTTGAGAATGCCTTCCGGGTAGAGCTGCTGCCCGAAGGCGCCGATCCGCTGGACGTGCGCTACAACGTGATCAACTGGGTGCATCGCTCCACCCGCGGCTGGAGCTACGGCAGCACGGTCATCGACCCGCGCACCGGCGAGATTATCAAGGGCCACGTACTGCTGGGCAGCCTGCGCGTGCGGCAGGACTTCCTCATTGCTCAGGGGCTCATCCCGGCCTATGCCGAGGGCGACGAACCCGATCCGCGCGTACAGGAACTGGCGCTGGCCCGCCTGCGCCAGCTGGCCGCCCACGAGGTGGGGCACACCCTGGGGCTGGCCCACAATTTCGCAGCCAGCACGCACGGGCGGGCCAGCGTGATGGACTATCCCCATCCCTACCTGGTGGAAGACGCCCCAGGCGACCTGAACTTCAGCCAGGCCTACGATGCCGGCATCGGCCTGTGGGATAAGCGCGCGATCAAGTACGGCTATGCGCAATTCCCCGAAAACACGGATGAACAGATCGCGCTCGACAGCATCCTGGCCGGCAATCAAAAGCTGAACCTCACCTTTATCTCCGATCCCGATGCCCGGCCGGCCCATGCAGCCCACCCGCAGGCCCACCTGTGGGACAACGGCCCGGACCCCGTGGCCGAACTCGACCGGCTAAAGGCGATCCGCGAACGGGCACTGCGGCGCTTCGGAGAGGACAATATTCCCCGCGGCATGCCCCTTTCCGAGCTGGAGCGGGTGCTGGTTCCCCTCTACCTCATGCATCGCTATCAGGCCGAGGCCGTGGCCAAGCTGGTGGGCGGGGTGGAATACGGATATACGGTGAAGGGCGACGGACAGCCCAAGCCCCGGCCCGTGGCCGAGGTGGAGCAGCGCAAGGCGCTGGATGCCCTCATCGCCACGCTGGATCCGGAATTCCTTCGGCTGCCCCTGCCCGTCGCGAACCTCATCCCGCCGCCGGCCTACGGCTACGACCGCAATCGGGAGTACTTCCCCAACTACACCGGCACGACCTTCGACCCCCTGGCCGCTGCCGAGGCGTCGGCAGAGCATACCCTCGCCCTGCTGCTGCACCCCAAGCGGCTGGCCCGCCTGGAGGAGCAGGCGAGCCGCCACCCGGACGGCCTCTCGGCCTACGAGCTGATCGACGAACTACAGCAGGCCGTCCAGCGCTGGGCCAAGCGCAGTGAGCCCTGGGAGCAATCCCTGGTCTATATGGTGGAAAAACGGCTGGTCTTCCACTTCCTCCGGCTGGCCGGCGATCGCGAGGTGCATCCCCAGATCGCCGGCGCGGCCTGGGCGGAGCTGGAAGAGCTGAAGTGGCGCCTGAGCAACCGCATCCGCTGGGGTGCCGGCATACGCACCACCCCCGAGCGCGCTCACCTCGTGTACCTGTACGAGCAGATCATCGCCTTCCAGAAGTTCCCAGACCAGTTTGAGCTGCCCGAACCGCCCGAAGTGCCGCCCGGCGCGCCCATCGGCTGCGGGGGTCCGTGAGGGGGGATTATCCTGAAAACCGTATAACTTGTCTGTTTGCAACCCGGCAAGTTTGCAGGCAGGCGGGCATCTCTTTTTTTCAAATGCAACTTTTCACTCAAAATCCAGGTACCACTGAAAATGGGTACGGAGCAGGCTCACTTTTTCTGCGCGAACGAAATCCAGGTAAGCCTCTGCTACCGGGGATAGCTTCTTTCCCTTCAGCCAGACCAGGCGCCAATCCGTCTGTATGGGGAGCCCTTCTGCGGGGAGGATGTGCAACTGCCTGTTGAGTAATTCGTTGCGAATCCCGATCAGTGGCAGAATGGAATGGCCCAGGCCGGCTATCACGGCCTGCTTCACGGCCTCATTGGAGGTGAGTTCCATTTTTTTGCGGGTGTTTCCCGAACGCTGCTCGAAATAGCCCTCCATGGCCATGCGCGTTGCCGAGCCCGGCTCCCGGAAGATCAGGGGTTTATCCGGCTGCGCCCTGGGTTGATTGCCGATGAGATACATCCTGTTTTCGATCAGCATTTCCTCTTCGAAGACCAGCTTTTCCGGCAATACGGATACCAGCGCAAAGTCGATCTCATTGCGTTTCAGGCTTTCCACCACGCGGGTCTTGTTGGTGACGTCAAGGACCAGGTCGATTCCCGGATGGCGGTCCATAAAATCCGACAAAAAATAGGGGATGACGTATTTGCCCGTAGAAGCCGAGGAGATCTTGAGGCGGCCAGCCAGCTTGCCCTCGTATTCCCGCGTTTTGTACTGGATCGCACTCAGCTCGCCGAGCGCCCGCTCGGCCAGTGCAGCCACCTCCCGGCCAAAATCCGTGATGTAAAGCTTTCTGCCGATCAACTCCGTAAGCGGAATGGCAAACTGATCCTGGAAATTCTTCAGCTGGATCGATACGGCCGGCTGGGTCATGTGGAGGTCCTCGGAAGCCCGGGTGATGCTCTTCTTTTCCACCACTTTCAGGAAAACACGCAACTGATGAATGGTGTAGTTCATAAAAAGTGATTATGGTTTTCATTCTAAATATATATTAAAACTTATAAAAAGCAGTCCTTTTCTTTGCGTCCGTACGATCGCCGAATAAAACCAAATTGCGATGAATACAGAGCTACTGAACCCTACACTGCTCACCGAGAAGCTACTGCCTCTTCTCGTCCTTGCTGCCCCCTGTGCGTTGTTGATCACTGCATTGGTTTCGGTCGTTCAGCCGGGCACGCGCCCCCGGGCTGTCCTGCGAGCCGGCCTTTGGGCTTCGATCCTCAGCCTGGTCGCCGCCGGCCTGGGCATTGTGCTGGTATGGCGATACGGGTTGCTACAAAGCGAGTTGCTCGGATTTGCCGGCCTGGGACTCTCGATACGGCTGGATCCGCTGAGCATGCTGCTGTTTACTATGATCGCCCTGCTTGCCTTTGTGATCCTGCGCTTCAGCAAGAATTACCTGGACGGAGATGAGCGGCACGGCGCCTTTGTCGGGCGCCTGGCGGCCACGATCGCTGCGGTACAGGTGCTGGTACTTTCGGGTAACTTGCTGATCCTGTTCCTGGCCTGGGTATTCACCAGCCTGACCCTGCACCGATTACTGGTCTTTTATCCGGAACGCCCCCGGGCCGTAAGCGCGGCCCGCCAGAAATTCCTGACTGCCCGCCTCGGCGATACATGCCTGCTGGGGAGTTTGCTGCCCCTCTACCGGACGTTTGGCCATGGACACCTGGCGGGCATCTTCGCGCAACTGCGCGATCCGGCTTTTACCGCTTCTGCCGGATTGGAGATCGCCGCTGTCCTGCGGG
>JAJDFU010000418.1 GCA_020528935.1 Saprospiraceae bacterium
TAAGACGGTCTCGTGGGTGACGGGGATGCGTATAAGAGGCCGGGCAAGCAGATGCGGAAGTCAAACCCCCGGCGCCGGGCCGGCGGTGCGTACCCGCTCCCCAATGCGCACGGCCCAGTGCACGAGCCGGCGCAAAAGCCCCGAACGGCTGCCGGCGCGCTCCAGCATCAATTCCTTCATTCGCTCCAATACCCGCGGCACAGCCGTGAAGTAATGCGGCCGCACGGCCGGCAGTGCCGTTTCCAGAGGGTGGGCATCCGGCAATACATAGACCGAAGCCCCGGCCGCCAGATAGACGTACAGTACCGTGCGTTCGAAGACGTGGCTGTACGGCAGGTAACTCAATACGCGCTCCCCGGGACGCAGCGGCAATACGGCCAGGCAGGCCTTGATGTTGCTGACCAGGTTTTTGTGGCTCAGCATGACGCCCTTGGGCCGGCCCTGCGTGCCAGAGGTGTAAATGATCGTCGCCAGATCGTCTTCGTGTATGACCGCGCGCAGAGCCTGCAGGCGTTCCTCCTGTTCGGGTTCCACCTCCAGCATGAGCTCTTCCCAGTGGCGATAATCCGGTGCGGGCTGAAGCAGCACCGCTCCGCGGGGCAGGTCCCGGACGCTTTGGGGCGAAAGGTAGTCGCGGAGCAGGTCTGCCGTCTGTGCGATGAGTAGCGCAGGCGCCACTTCCCGGAGGATGGCTTCCAGGTTGGTGCCGTGGTTGGCCGGATGCAGCGGCACCACAACAGCCCCCGCTTGCTGAAGGGCCATGTCGCAGAAAATCCAGGCCGGAGAATTCTGGTCCGCCAGAATCACCACCCGCTCGCCCCGGGCCAGGCCGTGGGCGAGGAAGCCCAGGCTGAGTTGCTGGACGATGCGCTTACACTCGGCAGAGCTGTAGCGTTTCCACTTCCGCCCTTCGGGGCGGGCCAGCGCGGAGGACAGGGGGCGGTCGGACTGCTGGTAGTCGAAGAGTTCAAACAAGCGGCGAAAATCCATGATGCGCGGGGGTAGCAGCCTTCGTTAGGAACAGGAGCGGTAGACTCTGATACCGGTAAAAAAAAGTAGCATACCGCTTCCGTTTGGATTCGATCCACCGATATGGAAGCAGTGTGATTTTTCATACCGACAACGAAGCGGTAGGGGACTTCAAACCGCTTCGAGTCGGGTACATACGCGCGTGAAAAGGTTTGGGCGCGCCCAAACCTTTTTGTATAGCGGCATAAGCGCGTATGCACGGCTTTCACGCCTCTAAAGAATAGGACAATCCCGACTGTCGTCAAGCCGATTATCCTCGACAATAATATAAATATCTGAAAAGATAACGTATCGCCGCTGAAAAAGAAACAGGCGCCTTGCCCGGGGGAATGGGCGAGGCGCCTGTGAAAAGCGCGCAAAGCGGCCGAAGTCTTATTGTACCGCTTCGGGCTGCACTGCTTTCAGGTCGATCTGCAGACCGACCTCATCGCGAATGATCTTGTCCTTGGCCGTGCCCAGGGCGCTGGCATTGAACATCACATCCCACTGGGTGCGGTCTATGGTGAACTGCGGCGTGGTGGCGGCAATACCGCGCTCATTAAATTCCACCTTGGCGGGAATGGTAATGCTTTTGGTGATGTTTTTCAGCGTGAGGTTGCCGGTGATCTCATGGGTGGCTTCGGGATTGTCGCCGACGGCATCGACAGCGACGATCTCAAAAGTACCGGTCGGAAACTTTTCCACTTCAAAGAAATCACCGCTCTTCAGGTGGGTTTCCAGCTTCGTTTTCTTTTCGCCCTCCAGGTCGTTGTCGCTGATGGAGTTCATGTCCAGCGTAAAGGTGCCGCCCACCAACTTGTTGTTTGCAACCTGCAGTTCGCCATCCTGAATGGCAATGGTACCTACGTGGCGATCCCCTACGAGTTTGGAGCCTTGCCAGTTGATGACGCTGGCTTCCGTATCGACGCTGTAGGTCACCGCTTCGCCTTCGGAGCCGTTTTCCGCAGCCGTTTCAACTGCTTCTCCGGCTTCGGCTTTCTCACCCTGGGGGGCGTTGTTGCAACCCCACAGTGCCAGGCCCATCAGGGCGGCGAAAAAAAGTGCTTTTTGATTCCGGTGGTTGGATGTTTTTGCAAAGGTTTTGGGTGTTTTGGCTCGTTTGCCGGTCTGCCGGCTTCCAAAGAGAATGAGAAAGGTAAACGTATGAACAAGGCGTTTCAGTATGGTGACATTAGCCGGTGGGTAGAATTCATGGGATACGACCTGGTAGCCGGAAAAGAGCAGTTGCATGTGGGGGAAAGCGTAAGCCAAGTGGTGGATATAAGCCTGTACAGAGTGATTGCCGAAGGATTCTGTGATCATGGTGAACAGGTAATCCGGCTGGTGAATGAGGTACGCATCCCGTATATCGGTCATGCTGATGTCCTGGCCGATGTAAAAAACCCGGTTCTTGCGCACCTTGAGCAAATAGTGCATGAACAGCACGCTGAGTTCCTGGCGTTCGCCTTCGGGCAGGTACAACAGGAAAGAAGGCGGTTTGGGCTGCTCCGCCGGAAGGGGTTCGTTGTCGATCGCTACGATGATCTTCTGGCGGATCAGATAGCTCATGAAGTTTTCCTGGACCGGATTGATGCTGCCGGTCAGCCACAGCAGACTGAGCTTTTCCAGGAACGGATAAACCACTTCCAGCATGGTGCGCTCAAAGCCGAGCTGCTCGATATTGGTGGAAAGAATGCGGTCGAACTTGTACTCGTCCATTTCGATCATGGACAGGGTAAGGGCGTCCAGCTGGGTGCCGTATTCGAAATTAATCTCCGAAATGGCTGCAACCTTCTGCGCCATTTCTTCCGGGCTCATTTTGGCGATGCGCGAAATGCGGATCCCGTTCTTTTTGAGCAGGGCAATATTCAGGAGCAATTTCAGATCTTCATCCTTGTAGTACCGGATGTTCGTTTTGGTTCGATGCGGCTGTATGATGTCATAGCGCTGCTCCCACACCCGAATGGTGTGCGCTTTTATGCCAGATAGCTTTTCGAGATCACTGATGGAATATACGGCCACCGCTGTATGCGCTTAAATAGAATTATTCTGCGTTACGAAGGGTTAAACGCCATCTGTGGCAAAAGGTTTAGGCAGGGTGCGCAGGTGCAGGGCGCTTTTTGAAGACCAGGCGACAGGATGGGCCTCCGAAGCCTGTGATACGCAAAAAATCAATACCTTCAGGCCGGAAGCGCGGGGTTGTTTCGACCCGCGCGGAGCTTTGGAAATCATCAAAAATCCATCTGCAGCATGAAGTGGCTTTTTACGCTCCTCGTACCGGCAATGATCATCTCCGCGGCACAGGGCCAGAACGGATCCTGCTACTACAGTCTCGTCCTGGAAGGCGCCCTGGGCGACGGCTGGGGGGGCAGTACCCTGGAGGTCGTCAACGGAACGGATACCAGTGTGCTCACGCTGGAAGAAGACAGCTTTCGCTTTGTGCTGCTGCCGGTCGTGAACGGCGATCCGGTGGCGATCACCTTTTCGGCTGCTCCCGGCAGCGATGTTCAAGGCATTGCCGTTCGCCTGCGCAATGCCAATGACGAACTGCTGGCCGAACTGCTCGAACCGGCCGATGGCGAAAGCTTCAGCACGGCAGCGCTTTGCCCGGCCTGCCCCAACGTGCCGGGCGGCTCCGTGGCAGTGGAAGACGTCCGGGACACCTTTGCCCGGGTGTCCTGGCCGCCCCTGGACAGCGCCGATTTCTTCCTGGTGGAGGTGGGCCAGAGCGGCTTCACTCCCGGAAACGGGGTTTTGCTGGATGCCCCGGGCAATGCCTTTACCATACCCGATCTGGTTGAAAACCGAACCTTCGATTTCTACCTGCGCACCGTCTGCCTGAGCGGCGATACGACGCAAGCCCTGGGCCCCTTTACCTTTACCACGCTTTTCTCCCACAATGTGGGCGTGGTATCCGTACTCCGCCCGCCGGTCAACTGCAACAACGATGCCATGAGCAAGCTCCGCATCGGCATACGCAATTTTGGCGGCAGGCCGCAGTCGCTGATACCGGTTCGCTTTTCCCTCAACGGCGTGCCCGGATCGGTTTCCATGCCTACGGACGGTGTATTCACCGGTGTGATCGGCAAGGACAGCACCGAAATTTTCGAGTTCGACGTGGAGGTCAACACCATGGAACTGGGCGAGAACGTGCTGAAGGTGTGGACCGACCTGGAAGAAGAGGACGTGCGCGCCAATGATACCATTACCTATCTGTTTTACACGCGTTTTGAATTGCCCCTGCGCGAAGATTTTGAGGCGTTCACCGGCGGCGGTTGGGAGCTGAGCGAGGAAGTGCGCATAGCCGAGGAGCACAACGCCGGATCGCAGGTGCTTTTCAGTCGCCTGAATGCCGATACCGCAGCCTTTGAGGCGCTTAGCCCGCAGTTCGGCTTTATCGTTCCGGGAGATTCCCTGGTTTTTGATTATCGCCTGGTGCAGGCCCCCGCAGGCGATGCACCGGCGGTGCTGGGCATCGGCGACAGCCTGTTGGTGGAGATCTCCACCGATTGCGGAGAGACCTTCGAACCGGTATTCAGCGCCGTAGAGAACAGCCACAGCCCGTCTACGGAATTCACCCGGCAGGGCATCGACCTGTCCCCCTACCTGGGCGAACGCATACGCCTTCGCTTTCGCGGCCGGTGGGCGTCCGGCGATTTTTTTGCCGATGTGGACAACATCAATTTCCTGCGCTGTATCAACAACTTCCAGCCGCTGGTGGATGTCACCCCCGCGAGCGGGCAGGGCGTCAACGACGGGGCCATCGCCCTTGCGCCCCAGGTGGGATTGCCGGAGTACACCTACAGCTGGAGCACTGGCGATACCACGGCCTCGATCGACAGCCTGTTTGCGGGTACCTACACGGCCACCATCACCGATGCGACCGGCTGCAGCCAGACCCTGGAGGTTTTCGTGGATCTGGCTACGAGCACCTTCTCGCCGGCGGCTGAACCCTTGGCGCTGAGCCTGGCACCAAACCCCAGCTCGGGGCACGCCCAGTTGCGCCTTCGGCTCGAGCGGCCCGCCGAAGTACAGGTCCGGATCTTCAATGCCATGGGGCAGTCCGTACAGCCTCCCCTCGAGTTGTTCACAGATCGCCTGGACGAGAACCTGTTCGTCGGGCAGCTGCCCCCGGGCCTCTACATTGTGCAGGTTCGGGCCGGTGAGCGCCGGGAGAGCCTCCGCCTGCTGAAGCGCTAGGCCGTTAACAAAGCGACATTGAACCATTTAGGCAAGGGATTGTATCCAATGGAGCAGCTGGATAATCCCTTCCGCTTATGAAGATCGGTATCGTTTGTTATCCTACCTACGGAGGTAGCGGCGTAGTGGCCACCGAGTTGGGCCTAGGCCTGGCCAAGCGCGGCCACGAGGTGCATTTCATCACGTACAAACGGCCGGCCCGGCTGACCACTTTCCACGAGAATGTGACCTACCACGAGGTGAGCGGAGAGGACTATCCGCTTTTCGATTTTCCCCCCTACGACACCGCCCTGGCCAGCAAGCTGGTGGATGTGGTCAAATTCGAGAATCTGGAGTTGCTGCATGTGCACTATGCCATTCCGCATGCCGCCGTGGCCTACATGGCCAAGAAAATACTGCTCTCGGAAGGCCGGTATGTGCCCACCATTACTACCCTGCACGGCACGGACATCACGCTGGTGGGCAACAACAACGCCTTTCGACCCGTAGTGGCCTTTTCCATAAACAAATCGGACGGGGTGACGGCCGTTTCGGAAAGTCTTAAGCAACAGACCTACGACTACTTCAAGATCGATAAAGACATCCGGGTCATCTACAACTTCATCGACTTCGAGCGCTTTCGCAAATCCAATAAAGATCACTTCAAAAAGGCCATTGCCCCCAATGGCGAACGCATCCTCACCCATATTTCCAATTTCCGTAAGGTCAAGCGGGTGGAAGACGTGATCTACGTGTTCGATCAGGTGCACAAGCAGCTGCCCTCCAAGCTGCTGCTCATCGGCGACGGTCCCGAGCGGCACAATCTGGAGCGGCTTTGCCGCAAACTGGGCCTGTGCGAAGAGATCCGCTTCCTGGGCAAGCAGGATGCCATAGAGGAACTGCTGGCCGTTTCCGATCTTTTCCTCATGCCTTCGGAAAGCGAGAGCTTCGGCCTGGCGGCATTGGAAGCAATGGCCTGCGAGGTTCCCGTGATCTCCACCGACGTGGGCGGGCTTCCCGAGGTAAACATACACGGGGAAACCGGTTACCTGGCCTCCATAGGCGACGTAGACGCTATGGCCCGATACGCGGTGGACATCCTCAACAACGAGCAACAACTGCGCCGCTCCCGCACCACTGCGATTGCACAGCACAGCCGCTTTGACATCACCACCATCCATCA
>JAJDFU010000388.1 GCA_020528935.1 Saprospiraceae bacterium
CTTCCGTCCAGCCTACGTCGCCGGGGATGAGATGATGCCGGAAGGGAAGGAGCAGATGGGGGATCACTACGGCCAACAGCCCCAGGCGAATGGCCGGCTGCCATGGCTGCTGTTCCTGCCACATCGGCCGGGCGGGGCGGCTGTTTGCAGCAACATACTGCTCCCAGGCAATGGCCCGGCGGCGCAGCCAGGCACTCCGCTCCTGCAGCCAACTCCACCACCGGCGCGGAAAAGAAGGCGAAAAGAACAACGCACTCAGCGCTACGGACAGCCAGGGGAAAATGCCGATTTGAAAGACGATCATGTTGATGAGGTGAAAGCTGATGACAGCCAGAAAGATCCAGGGTCGGGTGCGCCGGAAAATCAGGAAGAAGGGCGCCGAAAGGTCCAGCAGCAGTCCGCCGTAAGCCATGAACCAAGGCACCCAGGGCTGAACGAGCACCGGCCCTACGATGGGATAGTCGCCTTTGGCCTGCATCCACTGCTTGAGCGGTACGGCGCGCAGCCAGTCGCTGTTGAGCTTGGCCAGCCCGCCGTAAAAATAGACGATGCCCATAAGCAGGCACAGCAACACTACGGGCCAGGCCGGAATGCGAGACCGGTGCAGGCGCGGGTTGCGGCGCACATCCAACGACCAGGCCCGGTGTGCCGGCAAAAACGGCATGAGAAAACTCAACCAGCAGAACAGATAACTGTGGTTGAGGTAGTAGGCTTTTTCCAGCAGGAAGAGATACAAAAAACCGAATGCAAATAACCAGCTGGCCCAGCGATAGTGCCAACCCAGCGCCACGGCCAGCCCGCAAGCTGCAATACCCAGCAACAACACCGACATCCAGGGGTCGTGAAAGGTGGGCAACCACTCGAACGGCATGTATTTAAACTGAAAGCGCCCCGGATCGAAGGCGTCCTTGATGAGGTGGTAGTACACCCAATCGCCGAGTACGTGGGCGAAACCCAGGAAGCCGAAAACCATCCGGAAGAAGACCAGCGAGGCGATATCGATGGGCTGAAACAGGGATCTCATGCGTGCAAGATAGGCGAATCAGGCCTTTTTTCGGCGCAGCATTTCGGGCTGTTTGTCGTAGGTTCGCGCCTTTTCCTCGCTGTAGCCAAAAGTGGCATGGGGCAGCAGGCGATTGAGGGTTTTGGATATGAGACGAACCTTTCGGGCCGGAACACTTACCGTGATCTCATCGCCGTCGATCATCTTGAAATAAAGGACGGCCTGCCGCGAAAAGGTAAGCCCGAAAGGCATGCGCTGCGTGACCACGGCATAGACCCATACAATGCGGCGCGGCTGATGGCGCAGGATGTAATAGAGCTTGCTGTCTTCGGAGTGCAGCTCCCGGGCCGCAAAAGCGCAGAGGCGAAGGCTCCACAACACGGCAAAGAAACCGATCAGCGACAGCAGCAGGCTGGATTTGAGCGTGGTGCCCACCAGGGTCATGCCCGCTATGAACAGGGCCAGGCAAAGGATCAACTTGACCATGGATTCCCGCTCAATGGCGCGCAGCAGGGTGCGTATCCCGGGATGGCGAAACAGACTCGATTTTTGGGCCTTGTCAGACATGAACAAACCTAAGATAAAACAAATTGTTGCTAATTTGGAGGCGGAGCCGTATATTTGATGATCAGCGTCCTACCGTTATTTTTAACAGGAACGAGGGCGATTTGCTTTCCGTCCATTCCCAAAATTTAGAAAAATTTGTCGCATAACCCGAATCGATGGCACAAATAACCTACACGGAAGATAACATCCGCTCACTGGACTGGAAGGAGCACATCCGCATGCGTCCGGGCATGTACATTGGGAAACTGGGCGATGGCTCCTCGGCCGATGACGGCATATACATCCTGGTCAAGGAAGTGATCGACAACTCCATGGACGAATACTTCATGGGGCATGGCCGGCAGATCGAGGTAGAGGTCCGCGATGGCGAAGTGCGCGTGCGCGACTACGGGCGCGGCATTCCCCTGGGCAAGGTCGTAGAATGCGTCTCCCGCATCAATACCGGGGGCAAGTACGACTCCAAGGCCTTCAAGAAATCGGTGGGCCTCAACGGAGTGGGAACCAAGGCCGTCAACGCCTTGTCCAACTATTTTCGCGTCACCAGCGTGCGCGACGGCAAAGCCAAGGTGGCCGAGTTTGAGCAGGGCGAACTCATCAAGGAGCACAAGCTGAAAAAGAGCACCCAGGCTACCGGCACCGAGGTGGTCTTCCGTCCGGACGCCGGCGTATTCAAAAAGTACAAGTTCCGTTCCGAGTACCTGGAAAACCAGTTGTGGAACTACGCCTACCTCAACGCCGGCCTGAAGATCCTGTTCAACGGAAAGACCCTGCAGTCGAAAAACGGACTGCGCGATCTGCTGGAGCGAAAGGCTGCCCAGGAAAATCTGCGCTATCCCATCATTCACCTCCGGGGCGAGGATATAGAGATCGCTCTCAGCCACGGCAACCACTACGGGGAGCAGTATTATTCTTTTGTGAACGGCCAAAATACCACCCAGGGCGGCACCCATCTCAACGCCTTCCGGGAAGCGGTAGTCAAAGCCGTACAGGAACACTACGGCAAGAACTACGACCGCAAGGACATCCTCGCCTCCATGATAGCCGCCGTCAGCATCCGCATCGAGGAGCCGGTCTTCGAATCGCAGACCAAGACCAAACTGGGATCTACCGACATGGGCCCCGACGGTCCTACCGTGCGGACGTTTGTCAATCATTTCGTCCGGGAAAAACTGGATAATTACCTGCACAAAAAGCCCGATACGGCCAAGGCCCTGCAGAAGCGCATTCAGCAGTCGGAGCGGGAACGCAAGGAAATGGCCGGCATCAAGAAGCTGGCCAATCAGCGCGCCAAAAAAGCCAACCTGCACAACAAAAAACTGCGCGACTGCCGTCTGCATTTCAACGACAGCAGCCGCAAGGTCAGCGAGGAATTGCGCAAAGCCACAACCCTGTTCATCACCGAGGGCGATTCGGCCAGCGGCTCCATCACCAAAGCCCGCGACGTGCAGACGCAGGCTGTATTCAGCCTGCGCGGCAAGCCGCTCAACAGCTTCGGCCTCACCAAGAAGGTGGTGTACGAAAACGAGGAGTTCAACCTGCTGCAGCACGCCCTCAACATCGAGGACGGCCTGGACGACCTGCGCTACAATCGCATTGTGATCGCCACCGACGCCGATGTGGACGGCATGCACATTCGCCTGCTTTTGCTTACCTTTTTCCTCCAGTTTTTTCCGGACCTGGTGCGCAACGGCCACCTCTACATCCTGGAAACCCCCCTGTTCCGGGTGCGCGACAAAAAGCAAACGCTGTACTGCTATTCGGAGGAAGAAAAACAACAGGCCATAAAAGCCTTGCGCGGCAAAGCCGAGATCACGCGCTTCAAGGGACTGGGCGAGATCTCCCCCGGAGAATTCCAGGACTTCATCGGCGAAGACATTCGCCTGGAGCCCGTGCTCCTCAACGAGGACACCCGGCTCGACGATATCCTGGCCTACTTCATGGGCAAGAATACGCCCTCGCGCCAGGAGTTTATCATAGAGAACCTGCGGGTAGAAAAAGACGAACTGGACGAGGAAACCGAGCCGGCCGAAGCCGCGGCCTCCTGAGGAGTTGCAATCCCCGTGGCTGACGTTTTGTCTGGGGCGACCTTTCCTGCCGGAAGTCCGTTCCTTTGGCACACTCCTTGCACCTTCCTAGAACCAGCAGATCAGGCATTCGCCCTGTCAACTTGACAAGAGCGTATGTATTGCCTAACTTAAGGTCAGGGTCAGTTCCTGACCTGTAATGATTCTTACATGTTTGAAAACTATCTGGCACAACAGGGATTTGACGAAGACGGAGACTTCCTGCCCCTTATTTCCATTGAAGAGGATGAAGAGCCCGACGAGAATGAAGTCTTTCCGGAAGTGCTGCCCCTGCTGGCCCTGAAAAATACCGTCTTATTCCCGGGTATCGTCATCCCCATCACGGTGGGCCGGGACAAGTCGATCAAAGCTATCCACAAAGCCTACAACGACAATCGCCTGGTCGGCGTGCTTTCGCAGCGAGACAGTGAGATCGAGGATCCGGAGCGCAAAGACCTGTACAGCATTGGCTCGGTGGCCCGCATCGTCAAACTGCTGAAGATGCCCGACGGCACGACTACGGCCATCCTGCAGGGCCGGCGGCGCTTCCAGCTGGTGGATCTCCTGCGCGAAAACCCCTACATTGAGGGGCACATCGAACCGCTGGAATACCAGCAACCCGAGAATAAGCTCGAGTTTGAGGCCATCATCTCCTCCATTATGGACCTGGCCAAGCAAATCATCGAACTGAGCCCCAACATCCCCTCGGAGGCCATCGTCATGCTCAAAAACATCCAAAATCCGGTTTTCCTGCTGGATTTCATCGCTTCCAATGTGGGCGGCGACAAAATGGAGGTCAAGCAGGGCTTACTGGAGATCAGCGATCTCAAGGAAAAGGCCAATGCCATCCTGGAGCAGATGAACAGCGAACTGCAGTTGCTGGAGCTCAAAGACCAGATCGAGAATAAGGTCCGGGTGGATATCGAGAAACAACAGCGCGATTACTACCTCAACCAGCAACTCAAGACCATCCAGGAAGAACTGGGCCAGTCGCCTCAGGAGGAGGATCTGAGGGAACTGAAAACAAGGGCCGAAAAGAAAAAATGGCCTAAAGAGGTCCGGGAAGCCTTCAAAAAGGAATTCGACAAGATCCAGCGCATGAACCCGCAGGTGGCGGAGTACAGTATACAGCTCAACTACCTGGAACTCATGCTGGACCTTCCCTGGGCCACCTATTCCAAGGACCACTTTGACCTGGCCAAGGTGAAAGCCACCCTCGACAAGGACCACTTCGGCCTGGAAAAGGTAAAGGAACGCATACTCCAGCACCTGGCCGTGCTCAAGCTCAAGGGCGATATGAAATCGCCCATCCTGTGCCTGGTAGGCCCGCCGGGTGTCGGCAAGACCTCGCTTGGGCACAGCATTGCGCGAGCCCTCAAGCGCAAGTTCGTGCGCATGTCGCTGGGCGGCCTGCACGACGAGTCGGAGATCCGCGGCCACCGCCGCACCTATATCGGCGCTATGCCCGGCCGCATCATCCAGAGCCTGAAGAAGGCCGGCACCTCCAATCCCGTCTTCATCCTGGACGAGATCGACAAGGTGGGCAAGGACTTCCGGGGGGACCCCTCCTCGGCCTTGCTGGAAGTACTGGATCCCGAGCAGAACACCAGCTTCCACGATAATTACCTGGATCTGGAGTACGACCTTTCCAAGGTGCTTTTCATCGCGACGGCCAATTCCCTGGCCACCATACAGCCGGCCCTGCTGGACCGCATGGAAATCATTCACATCAGCGGTTACTCCATGGAAGAAAAAGTGGAGATCGCCAAGCGCTACCTCATTCCCAAACTGCGCAAAGAGCACGGCCTGGAAGCCCGGCATCTGCGCCTCACCCCCAAAGTGCTCGAGAAGATCATCCAGGAGTACACCCGGGAGTCGGGCGTGCGCTCCCTCAACCGGCAGCTGGCCGGTGTGATGCGGTACGTGGCCAAGAAGGTGGCCATGGACGAGTCCTATAAAGCCTCGATTCGCCAGTCCGACCTGCACGACATCCTGGGCCCCAAACCCTTCTCGCCCGACATGTACCACCAGGTGGATACTCCGGGCGTGGCCATTGGCCTGGCCTGGACCTCCGTCGGCGGCGACATTCTCTTTATCGAATGCAGCCTCAGCCCCGGCAAGGGCAAGCTCACCCTCACCGGCAACCTGGGCGATGTGATGAAGGAATCGGCTACCACGGCCCTGAGTTTCATCAAGGCCCACAGCGAAAGCCTGGGCATAGCACCGGAGATCTTCGACCGCACCGACATTCACCTGCACGTGCCGGAAGGCGCCATCCCCAAGGACGGCCCCTCGGCGGGCATTACCATGCTCACGGCCCTCACTTCGGCCTTTACCGGCCGCAAAGTCAGACCTTACCTGGCCATGACCGGAGAGATCACGCTGCGCGGCAAGGTGTTGTCCGTGGGTGGCATACAGGAAAAGATCCTGGCTGCCAAGCGGGCCGGTATCCGCGAGGTTATCCTCTGCAAGGAAAACGAAAAGCACGTGCAGGAAGTCACCCCCGCCTACATTGATGGTATGACGTTTCACTACGTGAATCGCATGGAGGAGGTTTTGGAGATCGCCCTGGAGAAACAACACTGAGATGGGCGCGAAGGGGTACAGCATCCTATCCACCCCGAATCGAGAACTGCGCATTTCGGTACCGTGCCCCAGGGAGCAGGCTGCTCAGCCCTGAACACTGCAGCAGGCAGCCTCCAAAATTTGCGTACTTTAATCCGAATTATTC
>JAJDFU010000079.1 GCA_020528935.1 Saprospiraceae bacterium
GTACAGCGGTTTGCCCAGAGCCGGCAGGTCGATGAGTTCGTTGAGCAAGAATTACGTGAGTGCGGGGCGACCCGAGCTGTGGTCCTTTTCATTGAGGGGGTAAATGTCCAGGATCGTTCCGGCGAGGATATCCACCACGATCAAGGCATTGTTTTCCTGGCAGGATACGTAGGCGAGTTGGTCGTCGGGCGTCACGGCGATGTACTCGGGCTCGAGGTCCTGGGCGGCATTGGCTCCCGGCAGAAAGAGGCGCACGCCTTTGTTGCGCAGGTGCTCTTCCTTGCCGATAAAAGACTGAAAGCTCACGTAGGTCGTGTCGGCATTGGCTGCGCCGTTTGCCAGGTCGATGATGGTCACCGATCCTTCGGGATCCGCCACCAGGGTGCCGCTGTCGTAGATCGGTTCGCCTTCATTGGCTACCAGCACCTTGTCGCCGGCCTGGTTGAAGGTGATCATATCGGGCAAAACCCCGGTGGGGACGTCGTTGATGTAGTTGCCCTCCACATCGAAGAAGACGACGCGGCCCGGCTGGTCGTCCTCATCGGCCTCTACCGCAGCGGCCACCAGGCCGTCGAAGACAGCCACGCTGTTGATGCCGCCCCCGTAGGACGCGATGTCGATGGTATCGACCGGCAGCGGACTGGCCGGATCGGTGAGGTCAAATACCTGGATGACATCGGCATCGCCATTGGTGAAAAACAAGCGGGCCGAGCCGGGATCGAAAGCAGCGATCTCCGCTGCGCCCTCATCAAAAACGCCGGTGGAGATCCGAGACAGCAAATTGAGGGTGAGGTCGTCTTGGGCAAACAGGCCCGTGATCGTGCTCCACGAGATGAGCACAAGAAGTAAAGGTGTTCTCATGAGTGGTGATTTAATGGAAAAAGATATGCGAAGGTAGGCCTTCGGTATTAATCCATTGTAAACACCGTTAATCCGTCGGCACTTCTGCCGGAACTTGGTCAAGCGCTTCCTCTTCCAGGTCGAGGCCTTTGGTGGCCTTCCGGGAGGAGAGGTAGGAATACACCGCCGGGATAACGATGAGGGTCAGCAGGGTGGAAAAGAGCAGCCCCCCGATCACGGCAATACCCATGGACACCCGGCTCTCCGATCCGGCCCCCAGGGCCAGGGCAATGGGCAGTACGCCCAGTATGGTGGACAGGCTGGTCATCAGGATGGGCCGGAAGCGGGCCGCCGCCGCATCCACAATGGCTTCCATTCGGCTCAACCCCTGCTCCTTGCGCTGGTTGGCAAATTCCACGATCAGGATGCCGTTCTTGGCCACCAGCCCCACCAGCATGATGATGCCGATCTGGCTGAAGATATTGAGCGTCTGATCGAACAGCCAAAGGGAAAGCAGGGCCCCGGCAATGGCCAGGGGCACGGTAAACATGATGATAAAGGGATCGCGGAAACTCTCGAACTGGGCGGCCAACACCAGATAGATCAGAATGAGGGCCAGGGCCAGGGCAAAGTTGAGGCTGGACGAGCTCTCCACGAAGTCCTTGGAGGCTCCCGCGAGGGTGGTCAGGAAGGTGTCGTCCAGCTGTTGATCGGCAATCTCCTCCATGGCAGCTATGCCGTCGCTGATGGTCTTTTCCTTTGCCAGCCCCGCCGAGACCGTTGCCGACACAAAGCGGTTGTATCGAAACAGCTGGGGCGGCGTGGTTTCTTCCCGCAGGCTGATGAGGTTGTCCAGCTGCACCATGTCGCCGTTGTCGTTGCGCACGTAGAGGGAGCGCACTTCCACTGGCTCGTTGCGCTTTTCGCGCTCGATCTGCCCGATCACCTGGTACTGCTTCCCGTTCATGATGAAGTAGGAAAAGCGCTGCCCGCTGAGGCCCAGCTGGAGGGTTTGAGCAATATCGCGCACCGATACGCCCAGATCCTGGGCTTTCTGCCGGTCGATCTCGATGCGCAGCTCCGGCTTGTTGAACTTGAGATCCACATCCACAAAGCTGAAGGTGGGATGCTGCACGGCCTGCGCCACGAAGCCGGGCAGGATCTCCTTGAGCTTGTCCAGGTTGGGCGCCTGGATGACGTATTCTACCGGCAGGCCGCCGCGGCGGTTGCCGATGCTTTGCTCCTGCGACAGGAAGGTGCGCGCGCCGGTCAGGTCTTTCACCTGGGGGCTGAGGTCGTCCAGCACATCCTGCTGAGAGCGTTCGCGTTCCTCCGGATCTTTGAGAATGACGATCATGAAGCCCGAATTGAGCGAGGTGGAAGCTCCGAAACCCGGCGAGGTCACCGTGATGATACCCTCTCGCTCGGGCACTTCTTTCTTGGTGAGGGCGATCAGCTCGTCCATGTAGGCATCCATATAGTCGAAGGTGGCTCCTTCCGGGGCTACGGCAAAGGCCCGCAGGCGGCTGCGATCTTCCAGGGGGGCCAGTTCGGCAGGCAGATTTTCACCCAGCACGTAGATCATGGCCCCGGCGCCGATCATGATGACGAAGGCGAGCCAGCGGGCCTTCATAAAACCCTGCAGCAGGCGACTGTAGCCCTTGGTGAGGGCGACGAAAAACGGTTCGGTGGCCCGGTAGAACCAGGGCTTGCGCGCCCGCTTTTTGAGGATGCGGGCCGACAGCATGGGCGTGAGGGTGAGCGCCACAAAGGAGGAAATGATCACCGCCCCGGCAATGACGATGCCGAACTCCCGGAAGAGTCGCCCGGTGAGGCCCTGAAGAAAAATGACCGGCATGAACACGGCTGCCAGGGCCACCGTAGTGGCGATCACGGCAAAGAAGATCTCTTTAATGCCCGCCAGGGCTGCCTGTATAGGCGGCATGCCCTGTTCGATCTTGGTGTAGATGTTCTCCAGGACCACAACCGCATCGTCCACCACCAGGCCGATGGCCAGCACCACCCCCAGCAGGGTGAGCACGTTGATGGAAAAGCCGGCCAGATACATCACGAAAAAAGCGCCGATCAGCGAGATCGGAATAACCAGCACGGGGATGATGGTCGTGCGCCAGTCCCGCAAAAAGAGAAAGATGATCAACACCACCAGGCCAAAGGCCAGGTAAATGGTCTGCTCCACTTCGTCGATGGAGTCGCGGATGAACTGGGTCGTATCAAAGCCGATGCCCAGCTCGATATCCTCGGGCAGGTCTTTTTTGATCTGCTCCAGCCGCCGGTAGAAGGCATCGGCGATCTCGATGTGGTTGGAGCCCGGCTGGGGAATGATGGCGTTGCCCACCATGGGCACCCCGTCGCGCTTGAGCACGGTGCGCAGGTTCTCCGGGCCAAGCTCGGCATAGCCCACATCGCGGAAGCGCACGATCTTGCCGTTCGCTTCCTTGAGGATGAGGTCGTTGAATTCCTGGGGCGAAGAGATGCGGCCCAGGGTGCGCACCGTGAGTTCGGTATTGGCGCCCTCCACGCTGCCGCTGGGCAACTCGATATTTTGCGCGAGCAGGGCATTGCGCACGTCCAGGGGCGTGAGGTTGTAGGCCGAGAGGCGGTCGGGATCCAGCCACAGGCGCATGGCGTACTTCTTTTGCCCCCAGATCCGGATCTCACTTACACCGTTGATGGTCTGCAACCGCTCCTTGAAGACGTTCTCGGCAATCTCGGTCAGCTCCAGCAGGCTGCGCTGTTGGCTTTGAATGTTGAGGAAAATGATGGGACTGGAATCGGCATCGGCCTTGGACACGATGGGCGGGTCGGCATCGGGCGGCAGCTGCCCTACCGTCCGGCTCACCTTGTCGCGCACGTCGTTGGCCGCCGTCTCCAGGTTCACCTCCAGGTTGAACTCCACGGTGATGGTGCTTCGGCCATCGCGGCTCACCGACTTGATGGAGCGTATGCCGGCTATGCCGTTGACCGACTCCTCCAGGGGCTCGGTGATCTGCGACTCAATGATGTCGGCATTGGCGCCCACATAATTGGTCGTCACCGTGATGATGGGCGGATCCACGCTGGGATACTCGCGCACGCCCAGGTAGGTGAGCCCGATCGCGCCAAAGAGCACGATCACGATGGAAAACACGGTGGCCAGTACCGGCCGGCGAATGCTTACGGAGGAGAGGCTCATAGTTTTATCCTTTATCCAGCCGGCCGATCCGGATGGGTGCCCCTTCGCGGAGCTGCAACATGCCCGTAGTGATCACGGTATCGCCCGGCACCACGCCGTCTACGACCTGTACGGTCTTTTCCCGGCGTATGCCCGTCTCTACCGGCACGGCATGCGCGGTGCCCCTCCGGGCCAGGAACACCTTTTTGCCGCCCAGCTCCGGGATCACGGCCTGAGTCGGTATCATCAGGGCTTCATCAAAAGACTGCAGGATCACATTCACCTTGGCAAAGGTGCCCGGCAAAAGTCGCCCGTTCGGATTGGGGGCTTCGGCCTTGAAGCGAAGCGTACGCGTATCGGTATCGATGGAAGGATCGCGGGCCGTGATGGTGGCTTTCCGGGGCGCATCGGTGGCCTCGGTTTCGAAATAAACGGTCTTGCCCATGCGGAGGGCTGCAGCGTACTTTTCCGGCACGGCAAATTCGAGCTGGATGGGATTGATGCTGACCAAGGGCACGATGGGCGTACCCGGGGCAATATAGCTGCCCTCGCTGACCATTTTCAGGCCCAACCGCCCACTAAAGGGCGCGCGAATGGTGCGCTTTTCGATCTGCACCTCCACCAGTTCGAGGTTGGCTACGGCCTGCTCGGCTTCGGCCTGGGCGTTTTCGTAATCCTGCAAGCTTACGCCCTCTTTTTCGTAGAGGCCGCGAAATCGCTCGGCTATGCCGGCAGTGAGGCGCTTTTCTACTTCCAGGCGCTTGCGCTGGGCTTCCAGCTCTTCGATGTCGAGCTGAACAAGCGGAGCTCCTTTTTGCACATAACTGCCTTCTTTGAACAGAATATCCTGGATCAGGCCGGATACTTCGCTGGATACCATCACTTCCCTCGGGGCCAGGGTGGATCCATTGACCGTGATCTGTTCCTGCAGCGGTCGGGGGCGCACCACTACGCCATCTACCGGCAGCGCATCGGATGCGGAAGGGGGCGGTGCGGGAGCTGCTGCTCCTTCATCCGCGGGCTCGCCCGAAGGCTCATCGCGCCGAAGCCAATACCATCCCCCCAGCAAAACAGCGGCGGCTAAAACGAGCGAGAGAATGCGAATCAGGGTTTTGGACATAGCGATCAATTGGATGCTGACGCAAGAATAACAGTCTGAACGGCCCCTTGGGTTCGACCCGGTGGCGCAAGCCGCTTTTTCCGTGCAAATGAACGCAAAAACAACATTTATTTAACGCCCAAAAATAGCGCTGGGGGCTCCCTGCAGCTAAATTGCCCGGAAACCGTGTGCGCGCTATGCCTCAGCAGGTATTCGATCTCGCTCTTGCCGGCCGGAACGGCACGACCTATACCCTGGCCCAGGTGGCAGCATCGGCAGGCCTTTCGGTGCTGGTGCTCGATCTGCCCGCAGAGGCGCCACAAGTCGCCGTCCACTGGGTCGTCAAGCAGAAGCCCGATCAGCTGGAGGAAGCGCTGAACACCCGGGCGTTCTATCTCCAGCTGTGTGATGAACTGGACGTGCCCCTGCTCTCCAAAGGGGCCCTGCTGCTGGCTTTTCAGGAAGAGGAAATGACCGTCCTGGAAGAGTTTGCGGCCAAAGCGGGCTTGCTGGGATACACCCTGCAGTTGCTCACCCCGGAAGAAACGCTGCGGGCGCACCCTGCTGTGAGCCCCGTGGGGCTGGAAGGAGCCCTGCTCAGCCCCATGGAGATCAGCTTTTCCAACGCTTTGCTGCTCCGGCAATGGCGAAACCAACTCTCCCGGCAGGGCGTCACCTTCCGTTCCTTGCCCGGGGCAGTTGTGGCCGGGGCAGGGCCTTCGATATTGCTCGAACACATGCCGGCCACCAGGCGATTCCTGTGCGATGCCCGGCTCGCCCGGGCAGCTTTGTCTTCCCCGCTATCCCAGGACCGCCCCGCTGCGCCGCTGTACTCGGCCGAAGGCCGGGTGCATGCTCGAACAGCGGAAAATTACCTGCTGAATACGGGTTGGGTAGAAAATCCGCTACCCGCATTTGAGCTGTGCGAAAGCCTGGGGCAACTGCGCCCGCGCCTGCTCAGGGGCTGCGGATGTGAGGGCGTGCTCCTGCCCGCCCCATCCGGCGGCTACTACCTTCGCCTGAGTACCGTGCAGCATCGTACGGAGGAGTTCTTCGGCCGGGCCTGCCGGCACAAGGTGGAAAGGCGCCTGGGGGTACAGACGGCCAGCCTCCGCAAACTTCAACCTCCATATCTTAGTCCCGGACTGTACCACTTTTCCGCCTCCGATGGGCTGGACGTTTTCGTAGCCGAAGGCGAGATTCACGCCTCCCGGGTGCTCGCCCGGG
>JAJDFU010000032.1 GCA_020528935.1 Saprospiraceae bacterium
TGTTTTTTTTTTTTTTAGGGGTAGGGCGGCCCCCGGGAGCTACACCGGGAGGGTGGTCGGGAGCGTCAGGTGGGTATAAGAGACAGCCGGAGAGCGTGGCGATTTGTTGGGATCGAAAGGGCGCACCGTTCTGGGGCAAATACACCTCCTTGTCCCAAATCAGAACGCCAATCGAATTTTCGATGTCGGCAAGTTTTTGTACGTGTTGTACGTACTTCTCATAGTACGAGTTGCTCATCGGGATTACAAAATGTTTATTCGCGAAACTGCAATGTGGAACCCAGAAGGGCGAGCCATGCAAGGATGAAGAGGAAGCCGCCGAGGGGGGTGACAGGTCCCAGCCAATTCAAAGCTAAAGCTAAGGTAAGCGATTCCCGGAAAGTAAGTAGATAAAGTGAACCAGAAAAACACAAGATGCCGGCAAAAAAGAGCCATCCCGACCAAAGCAGCCACTTTTTGTGGCCAAATTGCAGGAGCAGCCCGACTACCAAAAGAGCCAGCGCATGGTAAAACTGATAGCGCACGGCGATCTGGTAGGTGTCCATCTGGTCCGCATCCAGTTGCCCCTCCAGCGCATGCGCTCCGAAGGCCCCGGCAATGACTGCAAGGCTGCCCAGCAGCGCACCCAGGCGCAGGAAAATTGGTTTTCTATAGGCGTTCACAGAATGAAATTCAGCGTTTTCGATCCGACTGTGTTCGAAATGCAAAACTACAAAAGATGAATCTGAATGAGGGTATTCGCTGGCCACAGGCGGGCCGGTTCGCGGCCGCGATTTGCCTGCTCGTGCTCGCATGGTTTTCCTGCCGGCGCACGAGGCCGGCCTTTCGCTTTATTCCGCAGTCGGCCGATTATGTCATGCAATTTTCCCTGCCCTTGTCGAAATCCGACCGCAGGCTTCCCGCCGAACTGCGCGCCGATCTGGAACGCGCAGCCTGGCTGACCGGTTCGTCCCTGGAAGGGCACCTGTGGGTGGTGCCCTTTCCGGCCGGTCCAGGTGAAGAAGTAAACCTCCTTCTTCTTGAACCCCGGGCCAGGGCGAATTGGAAGAGCCGCCTGGACGACCGCTTCGCGACGGCAGCCGAACGCTACAGCTACCGCGGCGTGGAGCTGTTTCGGCTGGGCGACATGTGGACGGCCTATTTCAAGGGAGTGGTCCTGATGGGACAGCGGCCCTTTTTGCTGGAAGACGCCATCGCTCAGCAAAAGGACAGCAGCCCGCACCCACCCTGGAGGTCGCTTTCCGGCAGGGCTCCGGAGGGCGCTTCTTTTGCGCACTGGTTCAACCGGGCCGGCTGGCAAAAGGGCGTTGGCGGACTGGCGCGGAGTCTGCCGCTGGAGGGCTTGGTAGCGGGCTGGTCGGAGCCGCAGCGCCCCGATACACTTGCGCTGGTCGAGGGCGCCTACCGAATAAAAGACCCACTTCCCACGGTTGCCGGCGACAGTCTGCGCAAGCTGCTGGATGCCGCCCCTGCCGGCCTTGGCTGGATGCTTATGCAGCCTAAGCCCGATCGCCTGTTCCCCGGGGCGGTTTGCCCGCAAACAGGACTTTTTAACCCGAAACCGGAATCGCCTGCGGCGCAGGTAGGCCTGCTGATGCTGACGGGCGAAGCGGCGGCAGCCGACTGGAGTGTCCGCCAGGCACAGCAGCAAAGCGGATATGCCCCTGAGCAGTATCAGCTGTTTGAGCTCTTTCGCCTGCCGGATGCTGCATTGCCATCCTCCTTCTGGCCGGATGCCTTCGAGTCCGCTAAGGCCTGTTGGATGGCTCAGGCCGATCGCTATGTCTTTCTGGCCCAGGAACGGGAAGTGCTGGAGCGCTGCCTGGATGCCTACCTCACCGGGCAGGTGCTCGGGCGCGACCCGCTTGCCCTGTCCATGCGGCCGCCCCTCGAAGGCCAAGCGGCGGCCTGGCTTTGGCTGCGTCCCGGCGCTTCGCTTTGGTCGCCGTTTTCCTTTCTGGAAGCGGCCTTTTTCGAGTTGGCCAACGGACGCATGAGCGGCAAGGGATTGCTTGCGGGAAGGGATCTCGGGTTTGGTTCCTCAATGGAATTCGCCTGGCGCCGCAGGCTGGATGCCCCCGTGGTGTGGGGGCCATACGCCGCTTTCCAGGGAGGAAAGGCTCAGGTTTTTGTACAGGATGCGAC
>JAJDFU010000664.1 GCA_020528935.1 Saprospiraceae bacterium
ACAAGCTTGTTTTCAGCCACTTATCGTCATTATTCACGGTAATCCGTGAATAATTTAGGTTAATCTTCATTGCCCCCGGACGAAGGTTTGGGTTTGGGTTTGGGTGTGGGTGTGGGTGTGGCAAGAAGTCTAATGGTCTACCGTCTGCTTGCCTGAGGTCTATGCTTCCTGCCGGCGCGATCCGGTCGAGGGGGACGCTTCAACCCAACCCTCAGCCCCGGCCCGTGGGGCCGGTTTTTCTACGGATTCTTCTTACCAAAAATAAATCTAACCGTCTACCATCCAGACGTCTAACCGTCTGATTACACGGATTGCTGGCGCGATCCGGTGAGGGGGGCGCTTCAACCCAACCCCCAGCCCTGGCCCGTGGGGCCGGTTTTTTTGTGCGGCCACCGGCTGAAAGCGAGCTTTCGCCTGGTGGGCGCACAAAAAAACCCTCCGCATTCGCGGAGGGGCTGGGAGTTGGGTTGAGGTCGGGAGCGGATTCGAACCGCCGTACGAGGTTTTGCAGACCTCTGCCTAACCACTCGGCCACCCGACCATTCATTCTTCAAGCTTAAAACGCTGCAGCAGCGCGCTTCGTTTCAGCGGAGTGCAAATATAGCCGAATTTTCCGGCAAAAAACAGCCCTTTCCCTAGTTGCCTCTTTCGGGCAAGGTGGCTTTAAACTGCGATTCCAGGCGGGCCATGGGGTAGCGGTCGGTCAGGCGGTAGGCCAGGCGGAGCTCATCCGTGAGGTCCTTGCGATAATACACCAGCCCCACACCCTTGGCGTAGATCTCCAGGCCGGTGTATTCTTGCTCGAACAGGCCGGCCTGATCGTCCTGCAGCAACTCGCGCAGCTGAAAAATTACGCCGGCACGGTCTTCCCCCAGGACGGTCACGGTGGTATCTCCGGCGTAGTAGCGATTGCGAATGATAGCCGTTTGGCGATCGGGATCGGAGGGATCGATCCATCGGGCGTGGTACAGGTATATGCCGCCGCCTTCCTCCACCCGGAAGGGAAAGACATCCCGCTGTACCAGTTCAGCTTCCACCTGTATGCGCTTATCGGTGGAATCGGGGTAAAAGAGGTACAATCCCTCCGCCTTTATACCGTTCTCCACCATGCGATAATTGGCAAGTAGTTCGGGCATGAAGTTGGGACTGTACAGGGTTTCGGTGAGCACTACGGCCGTATCCTGAAAGATCGAGCGAAAATAGCGATACTGCGGCGGCAGCAGGTCGTTGCCCTCAGCCCGGTATTCGTACACCTGTCCTTCGGTCAGGGTTTTGAGGGGGAAATAATAGTTGCGTATGTCGCGCTGCCCGGTGCGGGTACAACTGCTCAAAAGCAGGGCCAAAAGAACACCGCCCGTCAGCGGGCGACAGCAAATGTTCATCAACCTTAGAAGTGCCTTTCTTGTTTGATTTAGCGGATGTGTCATAATGGCATGCCAGGAGTTCGTGGTATGATCTGTGTACATCAATCCCGCGGGAGCCCGGCAAATATATCGTATCTTTGACGGCCCGCGTGAACGCTCAAGAATTAGCCCTACATGCTCAACATATTCAAGAATCCGGTTCGACAACTTTTCGGTTCCAAACAGGACAAGGACATTGCCACCTATGCCCCGCTCGTGGAGGAGATCAACGAGCATTACGCCCGGCTCCAGGACCTGAGCAACGACGAATTGCGCCGCAAGACCCTCGCCTTTCGGGAACGCATCGCCGAATACCTCTCCGAGATCGATGCCGACATTCAGCGCATCCGCTCGGAAGCTGCCGGCGAAGAGGATGTATACGCCAAGGAAGAACTGTTTCGGGAAGTGGATGATTTGTACGAGGAGCGCAACAAGCACCTGGAGGATGTGCTTCAGGAATTGCTGCCCGAAGCCTTTGCCGTAGTAAAGGAAACGGCCCGCCGCTTCAAGGACAACGAAACGCTCACCACCACCGCAACCGATCACGACCGGGAACTGGCCGCCCGCCCGGGAAAGAACTCCGTGACCATAGAAGGAGACAAGGCGAGCTGGAGAAACGAATGGGTGGCCGCCGGCGGCGACAGTCAGTGGCACATGGTGCACTACGACGTGCAGCTCAACGGGGGCATGGTAATGAACGACGGCAAGACCGCGGCAGTGGCCACCGGCGAGGGCAAACCA
>JAJDFU010000662.1 GCA_020528935.1 Saprospiraceae bacterium
CGGGTTTTTCTACTCGATACCTTTCTCGTTTCCCGCGTGCAACTCCTGCCCCGTCCTCTCTTCCAGGCAAATGTCTCCGCGTTCACGCCTCTGCACCTGGCCGCCGGCCCCCTGCATTCCTTGAATGGGGAACATACGCTGCCCCTTCTCGAAGGTGCCGTTGGCAATGGCGATGCCGTCCATCATCACGCGATGAAAGGGCGGAAAGTCGCGATCGGCATAGATCGCTTCGCGCAGTACGCGCCCGCCCGCCTGGGTCAGGTGCACCTTTTCTTCACCAAAGCTTTCCACGGCCCGGTCCAATACGATCTGTGTGGCTTCGTCGACGGAGATCATGAGATGGAATTGTCAGATTGCAGAGATCGAGGGAAAGGTACACTTTCAAAAGCATTTGGGATACGCCTGCCCCGGGCTTTCCATGTATCCTGCAGCATCCTGCTTGCCTGCACTCCGGTTGCGAAGACCGCAGGCCTCCGATCTTACGCCGGACCTCCCTCCAGCCTCCCTGCGCAACGGCCGGGAGAGCCGTATGGGAGCCGGATGTCGATCGGGCCGGCGGGCAGAGTAGGGAAAAAACGATGGCACCCGCTTGGGCAGAGTTTCCTAGCTTTGAGTGCCTTCAACAGGGAGACGCATGAAAAAGACCATTCGAGCGATAAAAAACCAGATCCAATACGCGCTCACACACATCCTTTTCTCAAAGGTTTTCAACCGCATCGGGCCCGACTCCATCGTCATTGATTGCGGTGCCAATGTCGGGGATATTGCCTGGCAATTTGCCAAGCGGGGCGCTACCGTTTACGCCTTTGAGCCCAATCCCCATGCGTTCGAGCGGCTTTCCACGCGCATGGAGGCTTTTCCCAAGGTTACCTGCATCAATAAAGGCGTGTGGATCGAAGCGGCGACGATGAACCTCTATTTC
The DNA here is from genome assembly GCA_020528935.1 of Saprospiraceae bacterium. Classification (GTDB taxonomy): domain Bacteria; phylum Bacteroidota; class Bacteroidia; order Chitinophagales; family Saprospiraceae; genus JAJDFU01. Next base: position 923 of record JAJDFU010000662.1, read on the forward strand.
CACGAGCAGGCCGGGGAGGATCAAGTGTTCTGGTCGTTCGGTTCGTCCATTATCCGGGAGAAGAACAATATCAGCGACCGGGATTTCGTCGAAGTAGAACTCATCGACCTCACCGGGTTCATCGATGAGCTGGATACGGAAATCGACCTGTTGAAGATCGACATTGAGGGGGCGGAAGGACCCGTCCTGAAGAAGCTCATCGAAAAAGAGCAATACGAGCGCATCGGGCAGATCGTCGTCGAAACGCACGAGCGGAAAATTGCCGGCCAGGCAGAAGAAATGAAAGCGATCCGGAAAATGATAACCGAGCGAAACATCACCAATATCACCCTCGGCTGGTTGTGAGCACCCGCTCCACTGCCGGTTCCTTCAGAGCGGGCCGTGCCACCACATCGGCATCCTTGGGGTCCAAATGCAATCCGCCATGAAGCCACTCCTCCTCTTTGTCTTCTGCACCCTGAGTCTGACCGCCGCTGCGCAGTGGGACAACTTTCACCTCAAACTGGATTTCTTTCCCAACCTCAGCCTGGCCACCTCCGGCCCCTTCAGCCCGGGCATGGACGATCGCTTGCCCAAGTTTTCGGGCGCGCTGCACCTGCGCCTGGAGTGGAGCCTGGGCACCCATTGGGCCGTCGAGACCGGCCTGGGCTATTCCAATATGGGTTTTGGGGAGAAAAGCCGGCTTCGCTTCGGCAATCAGCAGGACGGCCAGGGCAGTTTCGACCCCGATCAGGTGGGCGAGGCCGAATCCCTCCGGCTCATGTACTGCAGCCACGCTCTGGAAGTGCCCCTGGCCATCCGCTACTACCTGGGGCCGGGCAGCACCCGCTTTTACCTCACCCAGGGGCTGGCCGCCCGCCTTACCCTGGCCCGGAGCAACCGCCAGTTCCTGAAGGGCCCGGACGGCCGCACAGAAGTGGATCTCGCCCGGGAAGCGGACTGGGATGCCTTCGCATTCAGCACCCTCACGGGCGCCGGGGTAGAGTTCTACACCGCCGAACACACCCGCCTGTTCGTAGAACCCCGCCTGCAAGTGAGCTTCTTCCGCGGCGAGCTGGACGGAGAAGCCCTGCGCACCACCGTCCTTAGCCCCGGTGTGGGGGTAGGCGTGAAGTGGTGAAGTGGAAGGGAGAGTCTGCCATGACCATGACGCTATCGGTCATGGCAATCGCTATCGGTCATGGCGGGGTGCTCCTCTTAGGACAAGCTTTGCTTTGTCA
>JAJDFU010000129.1:0-9510 GCA_020528935.1 Saprospiraceae bacterium
CCTGCCGTTCCGAAGCCCCGTGCGTCCACATCGGTAACCACAGCAATGTCCATCTGGGCGCCCACCCTGTTCACCGTATCGCAGATGTCGGTGAGTGGGGCGGGCAAAGGTTCGGGATTGTGGGCAAACTGGCCGTCGGGCGTGCCGTTGATCAGGACAGTTTCACAACCGAGTTGCTCCAACAGCGCCGGCACGGCAATGGCGCCGGATGAATTGACGGGATCCACCGCGACCTTGAATCCTTTTTTGCGGATCGCTTCCACCTCCACCAGCTCCAAAGCCAATATGGCCTGAATGTGCCGATCCAGAAAATCTCCGCCCTGTTCGATCCGCCCCAGGTTATCCACCAACTGGAAAACGAAGTTCTGCTTGCGGATTCCCTCCAGCAGCTTTTCGCCTTCCGCTTTGGAAATAAACTCGCCCTCGGCATTCAGCAACTTGAGGGCATTCCACTGCACGGGGTTGTGACTGGCCGTGAGGATGATGCCGCCGGCCACACCGGACAAGGGTACTGCCATTTCGACGGTGGGTGTCCTACTCAGCCCCAGATCGAGGAGGGTAAATCCCATGGCGCTGAGGGTGTGCATCACCAGTTGCTGCACCATCTCGCCCGAAGGGCGGGCATCCCGCCCGATGACGATGGTATCGCTGCGCCCCTGCTGTTGCAGCAGGCTGCCGTAGGCTGCGGCAAAGTTCACCACATCCACCGGGGTAAGGTTTTCGCCCGGCCGGCCACCGATGGTGCCTCGAATGCCGGAAATAGAAGTTATTAATGCCAAGGGTCGTAGGTTTTTGTGTCGACAAATATACCGAAGAAGCGGAGGAATCGAAGATTGAAGAACCGATGAACGGAAGATTGGAGAATCACGGATTGAAGAACAAAGGGAGGCGCTGCGAACCGGCTTGGCCAGATTGAAGAGGGTAAATTTATCCGGCTACCCATCACCCGCTACCAACTACCTCTTATCTTTGCCGCGCAAAACGCACCCAGATGGACGCTTCCGAATCCAAAAGCTGGTATGAGAGCTGGTTTGACTCGCCCTACTACCACATTCTGTACAAGCATCGCGACGACACGGAAGCGCGCCGGTTCATCGACTCCCTGCTGGCCCATCTGGAGCCGGTAGCCGGGGCTCGCATCCTGGACCTGGCCTGCGGGAAAGGGCGCTATTCGATCTATCTGGCCAACAAGGGCTTTGACGTGACCGGGGTAGACCTCTCCCCCGGCAGCATCGCCATCGCCCGGCAGTACGAACAGGACCAACTGCACTTTTTCACCCACGATATGCGCGAACCCTTTCGGCCGGGGCATTTCGACTATGTGTTCAACTTTTTTACCAGTTTCGGGTATTTTGAAGAGCAGGAAGACGATCTGCGGGTACTGCAAAGCGTGCGCAGCGACCTGAAGCCCGGCGGCACCTTCGTGCTCGACTTTTTCAATGCCGACTACGTGCGCCGAAATCTGGTGCGCGAAGAAGTCAAGGAGCTGGAGGGCATTCGCTTCCAGCTGGAGCGAAGCATTGAAGAACCCTATGTTTACAAACGCATTCGATTCAGCGATCGGGGAAGGCACTACGCCTTTGAAGAGCGGGTTCGCCTGATCGGCAAGGACGATTTCAAGCCCCTGTTCCGGGAGGCTGGCCTTGCCATTCGAAAAGCCTTCGGCGATTACCAGCTGCATCCTTTTGATACCGACACCAGCCCGCGATTGATTTTGCTTGCAAGTCCTGCCTATGAGTGAACTTCTTCAACTGGACCAACAGCTCTTTGAGCTGATCAACGGCTCCGGGCATACGGCCTGGCTGGACGCCATCATGCCCTGGTGGCGGGAAAAGACCAGCTGGATACCGCTCTATGTGCTCCTGGCCGGGTACCTCGTGTGGAGATACCGCCTTCGGGCAGTGTACTACCTCATTGCGGTGGGTTTGCTGATCGCGCTGGCCGACACCCTCAGCAGCCAGGTAGTCAAACCCCTGGTGGAGCGCCCGCGCCCCTGCAATGATCCGGCCCTGAAGGATGAGGTCCAGTTGCTGGTTTCCTGCGGGGTGGGCTACAGCTTCACCTCCAGCCACGCGACCAACCACTTTGCCCTGGCCAACTTTTTTTCGCTCACGCTGCCCTTCTTTGCCGGCTGGCGCGGCCTTTTCCTTTTTCTATGGGCGGGCAGCATCGCCTACGGCCAGGTGTACGTTGGCGTGCACTACCCGCTCGATGTATTGGCAGGAGCACTGCTCGGCACTGCCTGTGCAATCCCGGTAGCCGGCTTGTACCGCCGGTTGCCTGCTGCTTATCAACTTTAGCCTATGGCCTTCTGGGAATACGCCCTGTTGTTCGGATCGGTATTGGCCGGCGGCGCCTTGGGCTGGGCCCGGGGCATTCGCGGCGGTCAGGGACTCCGCCTGGCCCTGTCCTTTTCCGGAGCGTACATCCTGGGCATTACCGTGCTGCACCTGCTGCCCATCCTTTTTGCGGGGGGCAATGCGCGCATGGGCCTTTGGATCCTGCTGGGCTTTCTCGTGCAGCTTCTACTCGACCAGCTGTCGCGAGGCGTAGAACACGGCCATATGCACGCCCTGAAAGAGGGCCGGTCTTTGAGCCGGGCGGCGGTTCCCATCATGCTGGGCCTGTGCGTCCATGCGTTCATAGAGGGCATGCCCCTGAGCGGATACGAAATGCACAGCCATCACCGCCACGGAGCCGAATGGAACCATTTACTCATGGGCGTGATCCTGCACAAGGCCCCGGCGGCCTTTGCCCTTTCCCTTCTCTTTCACCATGCCGGTATGCCCAATCGCTGGGTGTGGCTCAATCTCGCATTGTTTGCCGCCATGTCGCCGCTAGGCGCCTGGCTGGGCGAAGCTTTTGCCTTTTCCGCTCCGGTAGTGCGGGCCCTTTTGGGCATCGTGACCGGTTCGTTCTTCCACATCGCCACGACCATCCTCTTCGAACTGGAGGGCAACAACCAACATCAGGTCAACCTCGCCCGGCTGGCTGCCATCCTGCTGGGGTTGGCCATCGCCGTATTTACCGTTCTCTAGTCTCCAGCTCTTCCGGAGGCCACCCGGGAAGGACGGTACCCATCGGATCGGCCCTTCAGCAAAGGACAAAGGAGCCTTTGATCTTCTCGCCCTACGGAGAGGAAAAAGAAGGGGCATTGCCCGCGGCATCCCTTGCTACAGGAGGTGGAGGGCCGGCGATGTCCGATCTGTTCAAGAGCCCTTTGATCCTTCCTTTTACCTTTACGAAAAAGCCTGCACAACGAATTACACACCGCATGATGAATCGATCGCATACCACCCTTTATCGTTTCCTTTTCGGACGCCTGCCAGACAAAACCCGAACTGGCTTTGCGGCCAATTAATTTTGTGTTTACAAAGACTTTACCGTTGGCGAATTTTCACTAATTTGCGCCAGGCATCCAAAATATATTCCCTAACCTCACCCTGGTAAAAGCATGAAATTTTTTTCCTTTTGGAAATTTCTTAATATAATTTGGACTCTTTGTCTGACCACCACCCTGATGGGCCAGACCGTGATCCGGGGCAGCGTGAAGGATCAGAACACCGGGGAGCCGCTCATCGGGGCCAGCGTACTCATCAAAGGCACTACCGAAGGAAACATCACCGATTACGACGGGCAGTTTGAAATACGCACCGAAGTGCCCCGCCCGTTCACGATCATCATTTCGTACACCGGCTTTCGGGCCCGGGAGTTTGAGATCACCGAAGCTGAAACCGAGCTCAACGTCCGCATGGAGGAGGACATCATCTCCACCGAGGTGGTGGAAGTGCGCGGCCAGCGGATCTCCGACAAGCAAAAATCTGCGCCGCTCACCGTCGAATCGCTGGACGTGCTCGCGATCAAAAACACGCCTTCCGACAACTTTTACGACGGGCTGGGCTCGCTCAAGGGCGTGGACCTCACGGCGGCCAGCCTGGGCTTCAAGGTGATCAACACCCGGGGCTTCAACTCCACCAGCCCGGTGCGCACCCTTCAGCTCATCGATGGCGTGGACAACCAGAGCCCGGGGCTCAACTTCTCGCTGGGCAATTTCCTGGGCAGTCCCGAGCTGGACGTGCTGCGGGTGGACCTCATCCAGGGAGCCAGCTCCTCCTTTTACGGCCCCAACGCCTTCAACGGGGTGATCTATATGGAGACAAAAAACCCCTTCATCCACAAAGGCATTTCCGCCATGGTGAAGGCGGGCGAGCGGCAGCTTTTTGAGGTCGCTGCCCGCTATGCCGAATCCTTTCGCAACGGGAAGGGAAATGAATTCCTGGCCTTCAAGATCAACTTCGCATATCTGCGCGCCAACGACTGGGAGGCCAACAATTTCGATCCGGTAGACGAATCGCGGGTGCCGCCCACGAACCCGGGGCGCTTTGATGCGGTCAACATCTACGGGGATGAGTACGTACCCTCCTTTGATTTCAGTGACGACATCAACTTATCGAACAACTTTGCCGGCCTGGGCACATTCTACCGGACCGGCTACCGGGAAGAAGACCTCGTGGATTACGATACCCGAAATTTGAAGACCAATGCCGCCCTGCACTGGCGCCTGAATCCCAAACAGGGCATCGAATCGCCGGAAGTGGTGGGTGCCTTCAACTACAGCCAGGGCACCACCGTGTACCAGGGCGACAACCGCTTCAGCCTGCGCAATATCCAGTTCTATCAGGCCCGTCTGGAGTTGCGCAAACCCGACAAGTACTTCCTGCGCGCCTACACCACCTGGGAGGATGCCGGGGACTCCTACGACCCCTACTTTACGGCCCTGACCCTTCTGGACCGGTCGAAATCGGATGAAGATTTTCAAAACGACTACACGCGCTACTGGCAAAACAACATCTACGACCAGATGGTGGAAAACGGCTACCCGCAGATCAGTATCATTTTCGATCCCGAGACCGGCCTGCCCATCATCGACTTTGACGAAGAGGCTGCCAAACAATGGCTGGAAGACAACAATGACCTGCTCACCGAATGGCATACCGAAACAGCCGGTGCCGCCAATACAGGCGCCGGGGTGACCGGCGGGCAGGATTTCTTCGTGCCCGGTACAGAGCGCTTCCAGCGGGAATTTGAGGCCATCACCTCCGCCCTGTCCAACGAGATGGAAGGCGGCACCCGCTTCTACGATCGCTCGCAGCTCTATCACGTGCAGGGCGAATACAAGTTCTCCACCTCCTGGCTGGACGAGATCACCGTGGGAGGCAGCAGCCGCTGGTACCTGCCCGACAGCCGCGGTACGGTATTCACGGACGACAGCGTAAGCATTACCAACTTCGAATTCGGGGCCTATGCCGGGGTGGCCAAAGAGTTTTTCGACCAAAAACTGCGCCTGAGCGCTACGATTCGCATCGACAAGAACCAGAACTTTAACCTGGTCAACACCCCGGCGGCCTCGGTGGTGTGGAAACCCGCACCCAACAACTTCCTTCGCTTTTCCTTCTCCAGTGCGGTGCGCAACCCCACGCTTACCGATCAGTACCTGAACCTCAATGTAGGCCCCGCTATCCTGGCCGGCAACCTCACCGGCGTGGACAGCCTCATCAGCCTGGATGAACTGGACTCCATCTTCAACCTGGAAAACCAGATGCTGGACTACTTTTCCATCGACGGGGTACGGCCGGAGAAGGTAAACACCTTTGAAGTGGGCTATCGAACCACCTTGTTTGACAACCTGTACGTGGATGCCGGCTACTACTACAACATCTACGACGATTTTCTGGGCTTCATCATCGGCGTGGAAACGGAATTCGGCAACTTCGTCATACCCGAAGAGATTCAGGTATTCCGCTATTCGGCCAATGCCCGCGAACGCATTCGAACACAGGGTTTTGCCATCGGGCTCAACTATTACTTCGCCAAATACTTTTCGCTCAACGGCAACTACTCCTGGAACAAGCTGATCTCCGAGCCCGACGACCCCATTGTACCCGCTTTCAACACGCCGGAGCACAAATTCAACATCGGCATTTCCGGGCGCAACATCCGATGGGGCTTCCTGAAGGACTTTGGCTTCAGCGTGAATTACAAGTGGATCGACGGCTTCCTCTTCGAAGGGTCGCCCCAGTTTACCGGCTTTGTACCCCAATACGACTTACTGGATGCCCAGGTCAACTATCACTTCAATCAACTGAATACCACGCTCAAGATCGGAGCATCGAACCTGCTGGACAACCGCGCCTTCCAGACCTTCGGCGGCCCGCGGATCGGCCGGCTGGCCTACGTCTCCCTCACCTATGAGTGGCGAAAAAAATAATCAGCTATCTATCAAAACCAAATCACATACCGCATGAAACAGCTTTTTACCATCAGCCTTTTCCTGGGCTGTCTCTTGGGACCGGCCTTGAACGGCTTCGCCCAGGATCGATACGTCGACGAAATTTTTGACGAGGTCAGCGTGACAGACGGCGAAGTGTACGGCGCAAACTACACGGTAGAGCCCCTGCTGACCGGTGGCAGCGATGCCGAATTGCAAGACCTGCTCATGGATGTGTACCAACCGGTAGGCGACGACGCTACGGACCGCCCGCTGGTGCTGCTCTTCCACACCGGCAACTTCGTCCCCTTCCCCATTAACGGCTCTACCGGCGGCACCCGCAAGGACAGCGCCGTCGTAGAACTGGCCAATCAGCTGGCCCGTCGCGGCTTTGTGGCCGCTTCGGTCGATTACCGCCTGGGCTGGAACCCCTTCGATATGGACCAGGAAGTGCGGGTATTCGGCCTCATCAATGCCGTGTACCGAACCATCCAGGATGCGCGCACCTGCATCCGCTATTTCAAGAAGGATGCTGTGGACAACGGCAATAACTACGGCATAGACACCTCCAAGATCGTACTGTGGGGCCTGGGATCGGGCGCCTACCTGGTAAATGCCACGGCAACCATCGACAACTACCCGGAGATCGTACTTCCGAAATTTATTTCGGGCGGATTCCCCATGGTGATCGAAGCCGTGAACGGCAATATTTTCGGCACCAGTATCGGGCTCGTTCCGCCTGCGTACCCCATCCTTTCACCTGGGGATACCCTCTGCGTACCCAACTGGGAGGCCTTCGACAGCGGCGATCCCATCAGCTCCGATTATGCTATGACGGTGAATATGGGCGGCGCCCTGGGCGACACCTCCTGGATCGACGAGAACGTGGCTCCGTGGATCAGCTTCCAGAACCCCACCGACCCCGACGCACCCTATGTAGAAGGCCTGGTGAACGTGCCTGGCCTCAACCTGCCGGTGGTGGAGGTGCAGGGCGCTTACCTGATCCAGCAGCTGCAGAAGCAATTCGGCAACAACGCCGTGTGGGAGGATGTGGAATTCGTGGATCCCGTCTCGGCTGCCGCTGCCGAAGCCAATGCCAAGCCGGTGACCATCGGCAACGAAACCTTTCCCGGCCTGACGGATATCGAGGGCCTCTATGCCTTTGTCGGCGACAACAGCGCGCCCTGGGACTGGTGGTCGCCCGACAACCCCAACGCCCCGGACGACGAGGATCCGGACAAAGGCCGCGCCCTGATGTATATCGATACCATTCTGCAATTTGCCATCCCGCGCGCCTGCATTGCTCTGGAGTTGGACTGCAACCTGGACGGCGTGGTAAGCACGGAAGACCTTATCTCCTCCGCTCAGGTGGATCTGAATGTCTTCCCCAACCCCTCCAGCGGCTCCATCTTCTTCCAGGCCGAAGGCGAAAGCCCCATCCTGGGCATTCAACTCTTCGACCTCAACGGCCGCCTGGTACACAATGTGGAAGGCCTGCGCGATCCGCAGTACGTACTGCGACGCGGCAGCTTGCCCGCCGGCACCTACATCGCCCAGATTCGCTTTGAAGAGGGTGTCGTGGCCCAGCGACTGGTGCTGAAATAGATCGGCGCCAGGCCAATGAAACCAAGACGCCGGGTGGGGATCCACCCGGCGTTTTTTTTTGCCTGCAGTGCGTTCTGCAGCAGGAGAAGCCCTGAAAGGCGAAGGTGACTGAAAGGCTCGCAGATGCCGTCCTCTTCTTTGCAGGAAATGTATTACGGAGCCAGCTTTAACAGAAATGCCATCGTATCCACTCCATCGGCATAATCCCACAGCCGGGGCTGCTGGGCCTGGCCAAAGGAGAGAGTCGGCAGATCCAGAGCGCCCTCGCGAGCTACTATGCACTGGATCTGATCGGCGCACTCGCCGAGATGCTGCTGCACGGCAGCCAGGCTGCTGTAGGGCTCGTAGTGGAGGCAGGCGATGGGTGAGGCGATGGCGGAATTCTCTACCAGGATGAGGCAGCCGTTGTTGCGATAGGGCTGCTTGTTGAGTTCCAGCATAGCGTAGTTGTAGTCGAAGTTGTTCCGGTACTTGGGGTGCAGGATGATGCGCCGCTGCTCGTGCAGGATCTCCAGCAGGGGGTCAAAATCGTAACCGGCCGGCACGTACAGCTTGGACACGTTGCGGCAGCCCAGGCCGAAGTACTGCAATATGTCTGCCGAGAGGCCCCGCAATTCTCCTTCCGTCTCCTCGCCCAGCAGTACGGCCACCCCGTTGCGGTTGCGGCGAATGATGTGGGGATACTTCCCGAAATAGGCCTCGAAGTACCGGGCCGAGTTGTCGCTGCCCGTAGCAATGACGGCATCGAAGCCCTGCAGCTTGTCCACCAGCCGGATGTAATCGTCCACCCGCTCATCGATGGCGCGCCATTCCTTCAGCAGATAGGGCAGCAGGTAGGCGTCCTTGTCGGAAAGCTTCACCTGCGGGCGATGCCCGGCCACGAAGACGGCGAGCAGATCGTGAAAGCCCACCAGCGGGATGTTGCCGGCCAGGACCAGGCCCACGGTGCGGGCATCGGTCTGTTGTGGTACATCGTAGCGCGCCACCCAGGCCTCCAGCTGTTCGGCATCCAGCATCTGCCGGGCGATGGCGTCCAGGGCTTTTTGCTGATTGTCGAGTGTAAACCAGGCATTGTGGTATTCGGCTTGCTTCATCACGGCCTCGCGATATTCACTGGGCTGCCGGAGCACCTTGCCGAGCTCGATGCAGGCAATCAGTCGTTCTTGGAGTGTCATGGAAGTAGAAACGTTTGCCATAGTTCGTGTACAGCCAGGCGGCCCATTTGGTTGAGCCGCTCAATATTGCGCGCGGGAATACCCTGCGGATCGGGATGGGCGGCTACGGCCCGGCTTACGCTGTCCTCCCGCAGCAGGTGCAGGATGGGCGCGGGCGAGCGGTTGGTGTAGTTGCCCAACTCACCGGCGGTACTGCCCGCAAAGCGATACCGCGGATGAAAACTGGCCAGCTGAAACTCGCCCTCCAGTCCGGCCTCCGCCAGAAACTCCCCGGCTACCTGCACCCAGTACCAGAAGTCAGCGAACCCGGCCGGCGCACGGGGCCGTACGCTCCAGGACGTCTCGGTGGCAGCCGACGCCGGCAGCGACAGGCGACGTACGTCTTACAGCACGGCCACCACGCCACACTACCCACCACACGGATGCCACCACGCCCCCAGACCAACACCCCGACAACCAGAC
>JAJDFU010000129.1:9520-14617 GCA_020528935.1 Saprospiraceae bacterium
GGGGCACGTGCCTCCCGCGCCGGTCCCCGCCCAGCCCGCGCCGGCGGCCCGCCGCGTGCCCCAGAGGGATGCGCGTCCGGCGGGGCGCCGGGGCAGGACGTTCAAGGTCGTCGTGGTGCCTGCCGGCGGCGGGTGCGTCGGCGGCGGGGCTTCTTCGCACGGGGCTTGCAGCACGGCCTTCAGCTCACCGGCCGGCTCCAGCCGCCAACGCACCCGCCCCTCCAGGTAGGGCGCAGCCGCAAAGGGACAGAAGCCCAGGCCGATGACGGCCGCTTCCAGCCAGCGGCGACAGGCCTGCAGCATATCTGCTTCCCGCTTCAATCGAGCCGGCCTTTGTGTGTGGCCCGGCGACCGGCCACATACCGGCGCCAGCGCTCCAATACCTGCTGAAAATCGTCGGGCAGGTCGATCTCGAAATGCATATCCTCGCCCGTCGCGGGATGTACGAAGCCCAGCGACTTGGCGTGCAGGGCGTGACGGGGCATGATGTTGAACGTGTTCTCCACGAAGTACTTGTACTTGGAAAAGACCGTGCCCTTCACGATGCGGTCACCCCCGTACTTCTCGTCGCTGAAGAGCGGATGGCCGATCGCTTTCATGTGCACGCGGATCTGATGGGTGCGGCCGGTTTCCAGATTACACTGGATGAGGCTCACGTAATAAATGGACTCCAGCACCTCGTAATGGGTGACGGCCCACTTGCCCTGATCGCCCTCGGGAAAGGCCATGAATTCCTTTCGGTTGCGCGGGTTGCGGCCCACGTGCATGTTGATGGTACCCTTCGGCGGGTCGGGCTCGCCCCACACCAGGGCGTTGTAGGTGCGCTCGATGGTGTGGTGGTAAAACTGCTTGGCCAGGTGGGTCATGGCGTAATCCGTCTTGGCCACTACCAACAGGCCGGAGGTGTTCTTATCGATGCGGTGCACCAGTCCGAGGCGGTCCTGGTGATTGCCGTCCATCACCGGCAGGTTTTCCTGGCCGAAGTGGTAAGCCAGGGCGTTGACCAGGGTGCCGCTGCGATGTCCTACCCCGGGATGCACCACCATGCCCGCGGGCTTGTTGACCAGCAGCAGGTGCTCGTCCTCGTAGCGGATGTCCAGGGGGATCTTTTGCGGAATGAGCCGGTAGCCCTCCCCCGGCGGCTTGGGCATCACCACCTGGATGAGATCGCCGGGCTTGACCTTGTAGTTGGGCTTGACCTCCTTTTCGTTGACGGTGACCGATCCCGACCGGATGGCATTCTGGATGCGGTTGCGGGAGGACTTGTAGATTCGGTCGTTGAGAAACTTGTCCAGGCGCATGGGCTCCTGCTTGCGATCGGCCCGGTACTCGTGCATGTCGTAGTACTCATCCGAATTAGGATCCGGTTCGTGATATGTAGATGTCGATTGTTTCATTGGGGTTTACCTCCTCCGCTTCCGGTAAAAACCGGACTTTCCAAAGATACACCGGCCCGCGCATTGACCAAAACGGCTACTTTTGGGCCTGCAACACAACGTAAGAACAATGAAAGCGCCCCTAGGTTTCTCCTCCACCTGCATACGCGATGCCAAGGACGCCCTGACGACCCCTCCGCATCAGTTGCCCATCTACGCCACATCCTCCTTCGAACTGGAATCTATAGACCAGGCCATGGCCGTTTTCCAGGGGCGGGAAAAAGGCCACGTGTACGGGCGCTACGGCAACCCCACCCTGGATGCCGTAGCCCGGAAGATCGCCGCCCTGGAAACCCACGGCCTGGAGCTGGAGGCCGAGGCCCTGTTGTTCAGCTCGGGCATGTCGGCCATCAGCACCCTGCTGCTGGCCCAACTGCAGCAGGGAGAAAAGATCCTTACCCAGGGCAACCTCTACGGCGGTACTACGGAGCTGTTCCTCAAGGTGCTGCAGCCCTATGGCGTAGAGCCCATCTTTACCGACCTCCGGGACCTGGACGGCGTGGAAGCCCTGCTGCAGAAAGAGCCCGACATCCGCCTGCTCTATTTCGAGACGCCGGCCAACCCCACCCTGGCCTGCGTGAATATGGACGCCCTGGTGAAGCTGGCCCGCGCTTACGACTGCAAAACGGCCATCGACAATACCTTCTGCACGCCCTACCTGCAGCAGCCCTTCCGCTTCGGGCTGGATTACATCGTGCACTCCACCACCAAATACCTCAACGGCCACGGCAACTCCATTGCCGGCGCCCTGGTAGGCCGCGACGCGGAGGCCATGCGCGGGCCCATCTGGCAGACAATGAAGCTGGCCGGCACCAACTGCAATGCCTGGGACGCCTGGCTGATCAACAACGGCCTGAAAACGCTGGCCCTGCGCATGCAGCGCCACAGCCAGAACGCCCAGACCGTAGCCGAATTCCTGAACGAACACGAGCGGGTGGCTCGCGTCAATTACCTGGGCCTGCCCGAGCACCCCGACCACGCCCTGGCCACCCGCCAGATGCGCAATGGCTTCGGTGGCATGCTCAGCTTCGAGCTGAAGGGCGGACTGGAAGCCGGCATGCAGTTTATGCGAAATATCGAGTTCTGCACCATGGCCCCCACCCTGGGTGATGTGGACACCCTCATCCTGCATCCGGCCACCAGCTCCCACCTGAAAGTGGACCAGGCCGTGCGCGAAGCCAACGGCATCACCGACGGCCTCATCCGCATCTCCGTGGGCATCGAGGACGTGGACGATATCCTGCTCGACCTGGAGCGGGCGTTGGCGAAGCGGTAAGCGTTTAAAAAAATGAAAAGTCGCATACCCGCTTCCGTATGGGTTAAATATCAACCCCATTTTGGAAGCGGTATTATTTTTTAAGCGCGTATTCACGGTTTCAAGGCATGCGCACGCCCCTATACCCGCCACGGGAGGTTGGGGGGCATACTACCCTCACTTAACGAAATCGGTCATCCCCAAATTCACATTTATAAAGGCATTTGAGGATGGCCGTTTGCACAGCAGCTGCTCCACCGGAGCACGCACCCTGTTCATCCCTCCACGGGCCGCACCCCGGCCGCCTGTCCCTGCAGGGTGGCGGCGCTGCGTTCCAGCAGGCGGAAGGCCGCCTCGCCCATTCGGTTGCCCCCAGTGTCGAGCGTGGGATTGACCTCGGTGACCTCAAAGGCGACGACGCGCGGATCGCGCAGCAGGGTGCGCAGCAACAGGCCGGCCTCGCCTTCGGTAAAGCCCCCGGAGACGGGTGTGCCGGTGCCGTCGCCGACCCGCACGGGATCCATGCTGTCCACATCGAAGGAGACAAACAGCTGATCGCAGGCGCTGAGCTCCCGGAGCACCCGCTGGGCCACCGCTTCCATGCCCCGCCGCCGCGCGCCCTCCACGCCGTGGTGGCGGATCTCGTGTTGCCGGATCAGGTAGGCTTCCTCGGCCTCGTAGCTGCGCAGGCCGATGAAGATGAGGTCCTGTGGTTGCAGCATAGGTTGTACGCCCCCCATGGCCTGCAGGGCTTCCCAGTGGGCGCGGGTCTCGGGATGGGGGTCGTTGCGCTGATGCTCGAGGTTGTCCACGTCCAGGGCGATGGCCAGGGGCATGCCGTGCATATTGCCGGAAGGCGTAGTGTAGGGTGAGTGCAGGTCGGCATGGGCATCTACCCAGATGACGCCCAGCCGCTGATCCGGAAAGGCTCGCTTGATGACGGCAATGAGGGCGCCGCCGGTGGAGTGGTCGCCGGTGAGGCAGATCGGGAAGCCCCCTTCCTGAAGCACATCGGCAACGGTGGCAGCCAGGCGGTCGTAAATGGGCAATAAAGCATCAACATAATGGGCAAAAGGCTTCTTCGGGGGAGCGTCCAACACCTCATTGGCATCGGGCACCCGTCGGGTGAGAAACTGGCTGAAAAAGCCGAGGCCGGCTTGGCGGGCCGCTGTTTGCATGGCCCCAATGCCCAGGCTTACACCCCGCTTGGCACCGCAAATTTCGGAGGTACAGGTCACCAGTACGAGCTTTTCTCGTCGGTCCATATGGTTTTAATTTGTTGAGCGATTTGAGCCGGTTGGCGTACCCCGGCAAGCCATTCGATCGCGGGTCGAACGTTCGTCTAAAAGTACGCATAATTCGGGCGACGCCCTATGGCCCCTTCGCCTAAAGCCACGCGAAAAGTCTTACATTAGGGAACGAACCAATCCAAACCCAATCATGTACAAGCTGACCTTCAAACTACCCTTTCTGCTGCTCTTGGCCGTAGCCTGCGGCCCCGCCGAGGGCGAGGAACAGCAGGAAGCCAAGACCGAAGTGGAACTGGAAAGCGAACCGGCCGGAGAATTGCTGACGGCCGAACTGAACAGCGTAGCGGCCATCGAAGACTGGGTCGCCGGGATCGCCGCCAAGATCAACGAAAAAGCCTATCCCTCCGAAGGGCCCACGAAAATTGCCCGCGGCGACAACACCCTGGACGTGACCATCCTCAATCGCCAGGGCAAGATCAACGTCATCCGGGTGGAAGATCCCGATGCCAAAGTGCTCACCGGCCAGCGCTACTACCTGCGCAACGGGCAGGTGGTCATGCTGGAGGAAAAAGGCGTGATGGATAACGGCACCCACATGGCCAATCGCTTTTACTACCACGACGGCAAGGTGCTGAAAGCCGAAACCCGGCGCGCGGAGACCGAGGACGGCCTGGCTACCTCCGCTCCTCAGCCCTACGAATCGCCCTACGGCGACCTGGACTTCCGGCTCAAACCGCAGGAAGTAAATGCCTCGGCCCGGGGATACCTGAATGGGGAGTAGGGAAAGCGATTGGCGGTTGGCTGTTCCGGAAAAGCTGCCAACTGGATCGCATCTTCGAGAGCTTTCAACCGTCCGCCCGGGATTTCCGTCCTGATCGCGATTATACAAACAGCCCTCCGAAGGTTCTCACACTTCGGAGGGCTGAACTTTACCGCTTTTTCTTCCCGCCTTTCCGGTGCTTCTTGGGCGGGCTCGGCGGCCGGTTGGTGCTGGCCACGCGCACCGGCATATCTTCCAGGTAGAGGCCGTCGAAGGCTTTCACGACTTCCTGGCCGTAGCCGGCTTCCACCTCAAAGTAAGTGTTGCCCTTACCGATGTCGATCCGGCCAACGCGCATGTCGCGATCCTGCACGTAATCGTTGAGCAGACCGATGA
>JAJDFU010000363.1 GCA_020528935.1 Saprospiraceae bacterium
GGGGGGGTGGGGGGAAAGGTGGGGGGCCCACAGGTGCACTTGTGTGAGTAAGACGCACGGAATAGCCTGATAGTGGCTGTGGCCATCCATGTTGACCGGGGCCCCGATGGGCAGGACGAATTTGGTCACATTTTTGGAAACGCCCAGGTTGGCACGGACGCACTCCATGGTCACCGGCAGGGTCGCGGCGCTGGAGCTGGTACTGAAGGCCAGGAATTGCGCCGGGCTGATGCGCCGGAAAAACTCCGGATAGCTGTACTGGCGCACGATCAGTACGGCCAAGATCGGATAGAACACAAAGATCATGAAGAGCAGTCCGGCCGTGACCACCAGCGAGTAGGAAAGCAATCCCTTGAAGATCTCCAAAACTTCGGCCGGCGAGTCCGCCATTTTGGCAATCACACCGGCCATGAGCGCAAAGACGAAAAATGGGGCGGCCTCCATTACCAGCTCCACCATTTTCAGGAATACCTCATTGACCCCGTTGATCAGGTCCGTGACCGGCCTGGAAGCTTCATTGGGAATAAGAAGCAATACAATGCCGAAGAATATGCCGAAAAAGATGACCTGAAGCATGCGCCCACCATCGGACAAGGCGGCAAAGATGTTGTCCGGCACGAAATCCACCAAGAACTGGAGCGGGCTGGCGCCCCGCAGGTTTTCGGCAGCTTCCACTTTTTGCTTTACATCCTCAGTGCCTTCTTCCCGTTGTACCTCCTGCCGGGCTGCCGCCACCAGTTGGGCATACTCTGCCTGATTCCGGAAATCCTTCCCGTCCAGGATCTTTCCGGCCGGCGTATTGGTCGCCCAGACCTCGTATTTGATCCGGTTTTTGATGCGCTGGTCTTCGGCAATGTAATTACCCGGCTTCAACAGGTTGACCAGAACCAGCCCCACAGTAACGGCAGCTACGGTCGTGATGAGGTAGGCGACCAGCGTCTTGGCCCCCATGCGCCCCAGCCGGCTGGGATCGGGCAGGGCCGACACCCCGCTGATGATGGAGAACAGGACCAGGGGCACGGCAATGAACTTCAACAGGCGAATGAAAATGGTGCCGAAAGGGTCGATCCAGTCCAAGGTAAAGGCATTCCACCCCAGGTAGCTGGACACAAACGAATAGATAATACCGAGCACCAGCCCGATGATGATGCGCACGTGGAGTGGGAGCTTTTTCATGTTCATCCGGATTGCAAAGTAGGAGGACAACGATAAGGTCGGATTAGATACGAAGATATTTTGGTTCTGATCAAGGCGCCAAAACCGCGCTGACCCCGGCAAGTGGGCCGATCACCCCTTGCCTTGTGCACTATGCCGGGCTTTGGGCAACGATGAGCAGGACAAAAAGACCGGGTAGATAACCACCCACCATGAGTTGGCCTCCTTCTAAAAAGGCGAAAAATAAGAAAAGCAGCAGGAATGGCGAGCAGGCCTTCCCAAACGGGGGGCGGGAACCAGCGCGAGAGACTAAATGTTTTCCTAAAAATAATTTTACTCAGTCAAAAAATTCTTAGCATTAAATACCCTCTACGACAAATCAACTAGGCCAATGCCATCCCGCAAATTTCCCCTAACATTGCGCCATGAAGCTGGAGAACGATTTGTTATTGCGTGCAGCCCGGGGAGAGGCGGTGGCGCGCCCGCCGGTCTGGCTCATGCGGCAGGCCGGGCGCATTCTGCCGCAGTACCGGGCCATACGGGAGCGGTTGTCGGGGTTCAAGGAGCTGGTGGAAACCCCGTCTTTGGCTGCCGAGGTGACTGTTCAGCCGGTAGACGAGTTGGGCGTGGATGCGGCCATCTTGTTTTCGGACATCCTGGTCATCCCCGAAGCCATGGGATTGCGTTACGAAATGGTGGAAAAGAAGGGGCCGTTCTTTCCCCGCACGATTACCGGGGCAGAGGATGTGCGAGCGCTTCGAGCTGGTGAAGCAGCTGCTGACGAGTTGGAATACGTGTATCGCGCCATAGAAGAAACCCGAACCTTGCTGGACGGCCGCGTGCCGCTCATCGGCTTTGCCGGTGCCCCCTGGACCCTGCTGGCCTACATGGTGGAAGGGCAGGGATCCAAGACGTTTACCAGGGCGCGCAGCTTGCTGTATCGCGAACCTGCTCTGGCTCACGAGCTGCTCGAAAAGTTGACGGCAACCCTGGTTCACTACCTCCAAAACAAGATTCGCAGCGGGGTACACCTGGTGCAGGTTTTCGATTCCTGGGCCGGCATCCTGAGCCCGCAGCTCTATCGCGACTTTTCCCTGCCTTACCTGAAGCGCATTTGCGAGGCGCTTCCCGAGGTGCCGGTCACCCTCTTTGCCAAGGGGGCCTGGTTTGCGCTGCGCGAGCTGGATCAGCTCGATTGCCAGGTGATCGGGCTGGACTGGAATCACCGTCCGCAGGAGGTGCGCCGGCAGCTGGGCGAGGCGAGGGTCTTACAGGGCAACCTGGATCCCTGCCAGCTCTTTGCCGATCCCGCGCAGATCCGGCAGGCTACTGCGCAGATGCTGGAAGCCTTCGGCCCGCGGCATATCGCCAACCTGGGGCACGGCGTATATCCCGATACGCCGCTGGAAGGGGTAAAGGCCTTTGTACAGGCGGTCCAAGCGCATCGCTACTGATCTTCAGCTTTCTACTTCAGGGGGTATTCGTACCTTTGCTGGCCGTGACCCCAAATTAGGCCCATTGCGTTAGATATCCCGAGAAAAAGACGAAACCATGGGTTGGTTCAAGCGATTAAAAGACGGCATTCAAACGGCCACTCGACATAAAAAGGACACACCGGAAGGGCTCTGGTACAAGTGCGAACGCTGCAAAGAAACCAGTACCGTCAAAGAGCTGAAGGACAACTTCTTCAAGTGTCCGAAGTGCAACTACCACGTGCGCATCGGTTCGCACGATTATTTCGATCTCCTGTTCGACGGCAATTACGAAGAACTTTTTCAGGATTTGCGCGCCAAGGATATCCTCGGCTTCGAAGATATGAAGCCCTACACCGAACGCCTGCAAAGCGCCTACGACAAAACCGGCCTGACGGATGCCATTACGGTGGCGAAAGGTAAGGTGAATCGCAAGTCGCTGGTGATTAGTGCCATGGATTTCAAATTCATCGGCGGCAGTATGGGGTCCGTGGTCGGAGAACGCATTTCACTGGCCGTTGATCACTGCATAGCTACCCAGGCGCCCCTGCTTATCATCAGCAAATCGGGGGGCGCCCGTATGATGGAATCTGCTTTTTCGCTGATGCAAATGGCCAAAACGGCCGCCAAGCTCAGCCAGCTGGCTAAGGCAAAACTGCCCTATTTTTCCCTGATGACCGATCCCACTACGGGAGGTGTGACGGCCAGTTTCGCCATGCTGGGCGACATCAATTTTGCCGAACCCGAAGCCCTCATCGGCTTTGCCGGGCCCCGGGTCATCAGGGAAACGATCAAACAGGATCTGCCGGAAGGATTTCAGCGATCGGAGTTCCTGCTGGAGCACGGCTTCCTGGATTTCATCGTAGACCGAAAAGAACTTAAGGAGACCATCAGCTACCTGCTTTTGTGTTACGACCTGCAGTGAGGTATACGCCTGAAAGAAGTTGGACCGGCGGTTCCCGAAGGATTGTGGGGGAACTGCTTCTTTTCGGCTTTTTGGTGTATTTTGGTCGGTCTTTTCCATACGCCGATGACAGAATCCTTCGAGTTTGTAATCGAGGGACTGGTAGCCCGGGGCTACGCCGTCCTGGACGATTTCCTCCGCCCGGAGGAGGTGCGATCCCTGAGCGTTTTGCTCCTGCAGAAGTTCGAGCAGGGCCAGTTCCGGCAGGCCGGCATCGGCAAAGGGACCCTGCACACGAAAAACCTTCAGGTGCGCGGCGATCACATTCACTGGCTGTCCGAGAACAGCCCCGACGTGGCCGAACGCCAGTACCTGGAGCGCATCGGGCAGTTCATGCGCTACCTGAACACCACCTGCTACACCGGACTTCGATCCTTCGAGTTTCACTATGCCTTGTATCCGGTAGGTGCCTTTTACCGCCGCCATCTGGATCGCTTTTCCGATGACGACAGCCGGCAGTATTCCGTTGTTTGCTACCTCAATCAAAATTGGAAGCCCGCCATGGGCGGTGAGCTGGTGATCTACCTGGAGGGGGAGACTGTCTCCGTCCTCCCGCAGGCCGGACGCCTGGTCGTATTTCGCAGCGGCGAGCTCGAACACGAGGTGCGCCCGGCGCGGCAGCCCCGGCTCAGCATCACCGGCTGGCTGAAGCGTTAAGGTATCGTGAGGTTGGGCAAGGACATTATCGTAAAGCGATGTTTGTCAGGGCCCAACCTCCCGGTACATGGTAGTGGGTAGGGGGTATATGGACGTCAGCATGCTCTACTACCTACTACCATCTACCAGGTACAACGTGAGGTTCTCACATTCAGCCATTTAACGAACAACTCGACCTCCAACCTCACGTTAAGGTATTCAGCGGTCAGCCATCGTAAACGACGATCATCTCCTTTCGGAGGGGATCCAGTTCCCGCAGCAGCGTTTCCATGAATTCCTCGCCGTAGCGCAGGTAGAAGGTCATGAAATTATCGTGGCGCTCCTGCAGGCCGTCGCCGGGGAAGAGGCGCTCCTTGACCGAGCGGATCTGATTGATGGCGATGTCGTGGTTGTTCTTTTCGGCGCGGATGAGCTTGGCCTCCAGGGCGTTGAGCCCATTCAGCATCTTGGCGCCTTCACCTTTGGTGGATTTCACCAGGGTGGGGTCGATCTCCCGGGCCTTTTCCACCACCTGATCCAAAAGCTGCTGGATGGCTTTTTTTTCCTCCTTCAGGCTGAGCTCGTTTTCGGTGTGTTTGCGCACATAGCGTTTGACCAGTACTTCGGTATCCTCGAACAGATCGGGTATGCTCAGGCCCACCTTGTCCATCTTTTTGGCGGTGGTCCTGTCGATCCACAGCACCGAGTTTCGCCGGACGAGCATGGGGTAGGGGATGCCGAAGTGCTCGAATTGGGCCTTTCGCTCCAGCCAGTAGGCCAGCTCGCCCCCGCCGCCGATGTAGGCCAGGTTGGGCAGGATGAACTCCTGGTAGAGCGGCCGCATCACCACATTGGGGCTGAAGCGCTCGGGGGCGCGCTCCAGTTCGGCCAGCAGCTCCTCCTCGGTCCACTGGATGTCCTGGTTGAGCACCTGGTAGCGACCGTCCGCGTATTCGATGCGTTCGCGATAGCCGGGGCCGAGGTAAAAGAGGTTGATCTCCCGGGCATGGGCCTGGCCGGAAAAGCCCGCTTTTTCCAGCTGGTCCTGGGCGGTCTGCACTAGGGCCCGGGAGGGCCGTTCCAGCAGTTCTTTCCTGAAATGCGGTATAAAAAGCCGTTTGAGCCGGGCATCGCTCATATCCAGCACCACCAGTCCGTATGAGCCGAACAGGCCGGCGGCCAGGTGAGCGGCTGCCTCGCCGTATTTCTCGTTCCCGGTATAAGCTTCCCGGATGGCCTCGTACAGCTCCTGGGCGGCATCCCGCTCGCCCAGAATCTCCTTGAGCTCTTGCAGGGGGCGGGCCAGGCTCTCCGTGGGCAACTGGCCTACCGGGCCGCCCCGGTCCTGCTCCCAGCGGATGGTCTTGCCGAACAGGTGGGCGTGGTTGATCTCCTCGAAATCGTGATCCTCGCCCCCGCTGATGAATACGGGCACGAAGCGATGGTCCGGATAGGCCTCCTGCAGCCGCCGGGCCAGGTGGATGGTGGACACGATCTTGTAGATGTAGTATAGGGGCCCGGTAAACAGGCTGGGCTGATGGGCCGTGGTGACGGTGAAGGTCTGCTCATCCGCCAGGGCGTCGATCGCGCGCAGCGCCTCTTCGTGCTTCGGGCGGTTTGAGTACTGGTCCTTCAAAACCTCCACCAGGGTCTGCCGGTCGGGTTGATGCGTTTCCCGGATGGCGATCACCTCGGCAAATTGCTCCAGCGCAGGCGGGTGAAGGTAAAACGGCTGCAGCGCGGCTTCCTCAGCAATATAGGCGCGGTCGCGCGAGGAGAACTGGGGTACCTCGCTGAAGGGCAGGCGGTGTATTTCCAATGGATTGTCGTTTTTGTGTCTGCAAAGAAAAGGCATAGCCGGGGAAAAGAGTTTAATCCCCCCGATCGTCCGGCCGGCGAAATCATGAAATAATCTTGAAGGGTAAAATTTTAGTTGTGAACCGGGTCGATAAAGGGCCTACCCCCCAGCCTCCGGCAAGAAGGCACACCCACACCCACACCCAAACCCTACATCGACCCGAGACAATCAAGTGGCCTGGCTCAGGTCGACTCCAAAGGCGGCCTGAGACTAGTGGG
>JAJDFU010000594.1 GCA_020528935.1 Saprospiraceae bacterium
CCGGTTATCCCTCTCGCGTTGGTGGGCCGACGCTTGGGGTGGATGGTGTGGGTGGGGGGGTTTTCGTGGCCTTCCGGTCCATCCTCAACCAGGCCATGTCCTAGCCGCTCATCGTCCTCGACACCTTCCTGGCTTCCGAGGGCTTTTTCTCCTATACGGCCCGCCCGGACGCCCTCGACATGCGCCGGGCCCTGGTGCACGGCATCTATTACGAGTTCGTCCCCTTCGACGAACGCGGCTTCGACGGGCAGGGCAACCTGCTGGACAAACCCGAGGTGCTGCACATCGGCCAGGTGGAGGAAGGGCAGGAATACGCCCTGGTGGTGAGCACCTGCGCCGGCGCCTGGCGCTACCTCATCGGCGATACGGTCACCTTTACCGACCTGCGCCGCTCCGAGCTGGTCATCTCCGGACGCACAAAGTATTTCCTCAATGTGGCCGGCTCTCAGCTATCGGAAGAGAAGATCAACCGCGGCATCCGCCACCTGGCCGAAGAGACCGGCCTGGCCATTAACGAATACGCCGTAGCCGCCCTCAAGGACGAAGAACACGACAGCTTCTACCACCAGTGGGTGCTGGGCGTAGATGCCCGCAACGGCCACGATCCCGAGCAGCTGGCCCGGCAGCTCGATCATTACCTCAAGGAGCTCAACCAAAACTACGAGGTGGCCCGCACCAAAGCCCTCAGCGGCGTGCACCTGCAGTTGCAACCCGTGGAACGCCTCTACGACTGGCTGGAACGCAAAAAGAAAAAAGGCGGCCAGATCAAGCTGCCCAAAGTAATGAAGGAAGAGGATATGCGCGATCTGCTGAACTTCCTGCGCACCGGCCAGGCCGGGGATTGAAGGAACTGTGCAGAAATCGCCTTATCTTTTGGCTGCAACAGGCCCGACAATGACCATGCAGCTGCGATTCTTGTTCCTTTTCTGGATGCTGGGGCTGCTCATGCCTCGCACTATGGCCCAGGGCCTGCTGACCCTGAGCGCCCTGCCCGACCCCATCACCGAGTCTTCGGGCATCGAGATCAGCGACCCGAACAGCATCTGGACGTTCAACGACAGCGGAAATAAACCGGAACTGTATCTGGTGGACACGGGGGGCAATCTGCGCAGGACCCTCTTCGTGGCCGGTGCTAACAACCGCGACTGGGAAGACATCACTCAGGATGACCAGGGCAATTTCTACATCGGCAATATCGGCAACAACACCAACGCCAATACCGACCTGACCATCTTCAGGATCCCCAATCCGGATACCGTTGCCGGCGATACGGTACGAGCGGAAGTCATTGCTTTCTCCTATGAAGACCAGTTCGCTTTCCCGCCGCCCGAAGACAGCCTGAATTTCGATTGCGAGGCGCTGATGTGGTACGAGGGCCAGCTGTACCTGGCCTCCAAGAACCGGACGGTGCCCTTCGACGGCAAAACCAACCTGTACCGCCTTCCGGATACGCCGGGCACTTACGTAGCGGAGAGGATCGGAACCTTCGATACGGGCGGCAGTACCATGCTCAATTTCTGGATCACGGCCGGCGACATCAGCCCCGACGGATCCAAACTCGTACTCCTCTCCAGCGACAAAATATGGGTCTTCTACGGCTTCAGCGGGGATGACTTTTTCAACGGCCAAAGCGAACTCATCAGCCTCCGGAACTTCAGCCAAAAGGAAGCCATCGTCTGGGTCACGGAAAACGACCTGTACATCACCGACGAGCAACCCCTCCCTGGCTTCGGGGGGAATTTGTACACCATCCGCATAGACGATGTGATCGTCGGCATACCCCCTGGCCCGGAGCCCCTGCCGAACCTGCGGGCATTTCCCAACCCGGTCAAGGATCAGCTCATCCTCGAATTCCGGATCATCGCCGGGAATGAGGTCCGGATGGAATTGCTGGACACCGCCGGCAGACGGATCCAACAGCTGTTGAAGGGAACCTATTCCCCCGGAACGCACACGGAAGTGGTTGATCTTTCCATGCTCCCCCCGGGCACCTACCTCCTCCAAGGCAGCGTGGGTAAGGAGCAGATCACAACCCCCATCGTAAAACCATGAAAGCGCTGGCAGGCCTCCCATCCTTCCGGCATCTACCCAGCCCATCAATCCCCCTACTCCATCCCCGTTGGCCCCAGC
>JAJDFU010000265.1 GCA_020528935.1 Saprospiraceae bacterium
TGGGCACGGCCCCATCGTAAAGCTGGTCCGATTACGTCGTTTTTCTTTTTTCCGACCTTTCGACAATAATCACCATGCAAAACCTCTACCACGACGGCGTCTTTTCCTCCATGGGAATGAGCCCGGCCGTGCTGGAGGGATAACCAAAAGACCTAAAGCGGGCAGCGATCGCTGCCCTATGAACAGTCAGGGGGATGCCAGGACGTAGCGTATGGCCATTTTGGGTGTTGGTGCTGTTGGGAATGGCCCAGGGAGGGCTGCTTTATGGCCAGATCCAGCAACCGACCATGCGGGCCGACACCATTCCCCGCCAAGCCGGAACCGGCCAGGATGAAGACGAAGGGCCCCTGCCGCCCGATACCATCGGCTTGTTTCGCCTGTATCCGTCCAATCCCTTTCAGGAGACGCCCTATTCGGATACCGCCCTGCACGGCCTGGTACAGCAGTACGATCCGGCCCGTGAGCGGAAGCTGGATTACGCTACGCTGGGCAACCTGGGCTCGGCCGCCCGCCCCATCGTCTTCGAACTGCCCGTCCGGAGAGGGTTCGACCCGGGCCTTCGCCAGTTCGATATCTACCTCATCCCGCTGGACAGCCTGCCCTTTTACCGCCTGGGCCGCGCCTATACCGATCTGGCCTATTTTCGGGGTGCCGAGCAGGCCGACGGCTACATCAAGGCCCGGCTGAACAGCAATTTCGGAAAGAGCATCAACCTCAGCATAGACTACGAGCGGATCAGTCAATTGGGCGAGAACAACCAGTTTCCCAATCAGAATACCCGGAATACGGCTTTGGCCACCGGTGCCTGGTTGAAATCCCGCAGCGGGGCCTACCAGGTCTTCCTGGGGGCCTCCTTCAACACCATCCAACAGGAGGACAACGGCGGCATTCTGGAAGAACCCCTGGTGGACGACGAATTTGCCAGCCCCCAATCGGCCACGGTCTTCCTGCAGGATGCCCAGAGCCGGTACAACCTTCGCCAGGTCGGGCTGCGCCAGCACCTGCGGATGGCCCTGCCGCGCAACCCCAAGCGGGTCTTTCTGCTTTCTCACGCCTTTACCTTCGGTTCTTATCGCTACAAATTTGCCGACGACCGGGTAACGGCGGACACTTCTTTCTACCAGCGCTTTCCCGCCTTTGGGCAGGACGTGCGCGGGGTCCGCTTTTTGCTGGAAGGACTGGAGTTCAGCAATCAGGCGGATGTGCAGTTCTTCGTCGAAGAGCCCGGCGGAAACTTTGAGCCCCGCAAGCAGCGAGGCCTGCTGAAGGTAGGCCTTCGGCATTCGGCTTCCCGCTGGAACCAGGAGCCTTTCGATTCGGTGGTCAACAACCTCTTCCTCATCGGACAGGCGGCCTTTCGCCCCAATCCGCGCCTGGACGTAGAGGTGTTCGGCCACTTTGGCCTGTGGGACAATGCCGGCGATTATCGCGTAGCCGGGCGCCTGCGCATCCCTCTCGGAAAGGTCGCCCAGTTTGAGGCCGGGGCCGAAAACCAGCTCTTCAGCCCCAACTGGATGCAGCGGCAGCTCATCCTTACCGAGCGCTTCATCTGGCGCAGGGATCTGGCCAAAACGGTGGCCACCAAGCTTCAGGCAAGCATCCGCTTTCCGGGCATCGGCCTGGAGGTGCGCGGGCAGTATCAACTGCTCAACAATTACATCTACTTCGACACTTTAGGGCTTCCGCAGCAGGCCCGTTCCCCGGTTAATGTCGCCCAACTCATTCTTTCCCAACCTATTCGCCTCTGGCGCTTTACCCTGGACAATACGCTGGCCCTGCAGACCTCCTCAGAGGACTTCATTCGCCTGCCCGCACTGTTCGGCAAACACAGCTTCTATTACCGGGGAACTTTCTTCCGGGTACTCCGGGTAAAGGTTGGGCTGGATCTGCGCTATGCCACCCGCTACTTTCCCGATTACTACCAGCCCGTAACCGGTCAGTTCATCCTGCAAGACGGTCGCGAAGCGCCCTTCTATCCGTCGACCGACGGTTATTTTGCCCTGCGGGTGACTAAGTTTCGGGCCTTCATCAAGTGGGAGAATATGGAGCGGCCCTTCATTTCTGATCGCTTTTTCTACCTCAGCGGCTTTTATCCGGTCCCCACCGGCCCGGGAATCCGTATTGGCATT
>JAJDFU010000670.1 GCA_020528935.1 Saprospiraceae bacterium
TCGCGTCCCCCCTTGGCCCTCGGCGGGCGGTCGTGTCGGTCCATGTTTCCGCGTAGGGTCTTGGTGCACGCCTGTATCCAGAAGGCCAGCAGGCCGTTGCCGCCCAGGGTAACACCGGTGGGGCAGTACAGGGCCGCGCCCTCGGCCTCAGCGTACGCCTGTACCATGCGGCGAAGGGTGTCGGTCGGAATCTGCGTGACCTCCGCCGCGCGTTCGGGCGTCCAGGCACGGGCGAGCTGCGCCAGCTCCTCGTAACCCTTCATATATTGCCTTACGCGGGCTTCGTCCACCCCACCTATCCGTATGAGTTCATTCAGGAATGCCAGATAAAAGAAGACGTCCGTGCCGGGGCGGATGAAGACGTGCTCGCCGGCCACTTTGGCCGATTCGGTCCTGCGCGGATCCACGAAGAAGAGCTTGCAGCCCCGCCGCTCCATACCCTTGAGGTGCAGGCTGGGGTTGGGTACCTGCAGAAAGCTCCATTTCGACACCACCGGATTGGCGCCCACGACGATGAAACACTCGCTGTGGTGGAGGTCGGGAAAGGGTTGGGTAAAGGGGAATCCGTAGAGGTGCTCTGCCGCGGCGAATTTATTGCTGCAGTCCTGCGTAGCTGAGGCGTACATCTGATTGGAGCCCAGCCCGTCCATGAAGCCCTGCGCAAAAACGGGGTGCAGTACGCTAAAGCCCGCCGCGGTACCCACATACATGCCCAGGGAGGAGGGGCCGTGGTCTTTTCGCAGCTGCCTCACTTTGCCGCCGATCTCGCGCAGGGCCTGCTCCCAGCTGATGCGCTCCCAATCCTTGCCTACCCGCTTCATGGGGTAGCGCAGGCGGTCCGGCGAATTGAAGAGGTGATGCTGCTTCAGGCCTTTGGGGCAGCCGAAGCCGTTGGTAGCCACGTGCTCCCGGTCCGGCCGGATCTGGAGCACCGCATTGTCCTGCATTTGTACTTCCAGGCCGCAGAGCGATTCGCAGATGCGGCAAAAGGTGTATTCGGTTCGAGTGTTCGATTGCATGGTCATAGGGATGAGATTGGGGTTGATCCAGGCGCTAAATTGCTGAACGTCAAAGCCTAAGATCGAAGGCGGTAGATGGTGGCAAGACGTGCTATACCCCCACCCAACGGCTACCCGCTACCGCGAGCCTGGGCACCGGCTGACGAAATCGGCTGTGCCCAATTTCAGGTTAATATAAAAAACTTGCCGGGAGTTCACTCCACCCTTTTCCAGGAGT
This sequence comes from Saprospiraceae bacterium, assembly GCA_020528935.1. Classification (GTDB taxonomy): domain Bacteria; phylum Bacteroidota; class Bacteroidia; order Chitinophagales; family Saprospiraceae; genus JAJDFU01. The sequence continues at coordinate 1,237 of JAJDFU010000670.1, forward strand.
CCGTAATGGTGTCGCCCGCTTCCTCGCGGGTGAGGCTCAGCAGGTCTTCGCTCGAGCGGGAATAGCTGAAGACCTGCTCCGTATCGCCGTACCTGATCATCAGCTCCTGTTCGGCTTCCCACAGCTCAAACGTGCCTGTATTGTTGTGCCAGGGGCTGCGGCTGTGAAACCGGCCCCGGAAGTCGCCGGGGTCTTCATCCGGCTCCAGGGTCATAAAGTGGTCGTTCAGTGGGGCGGCCAGATCCTGAATGCCGTTTACGGCGGTTTTTTGAAGCACCCATTCGCCCAGCAGGCCGGTGGGTTCCAGCCGATCCGGAGGCTTGGCGTCCTCTTTTTGGCAGGCGATGGCCAAAAGCAGAAGGAAGAAAAGGCCACAGCCCGTGTTTCTGATGTTCATCGCAATAGGGGTTTAATGGTCGTCCAAGCTTTCTATCGGTTCCTGGGCGAAACTGCTCACCTGCAGGTTGCGCCGCACGAAATTGCACCACGGGCAGTGGTCTTCACCGCAGCCCTCGAAAAAGTCGTGTTCCTGGATCTGGTCCCAGCTTTTCCGGATGAGTTCGCGCATAAGGCGCAGGTTCTCCGGGAAGAAGTCCAGGCTTTCGGCGTGAAAGATACCACCTGGGTCCGGTTCTACAAAGAGGAGTTGGCCGCGGGGGATTCGCCAACCCCGGAAGGCCGGAGCTTCGCCCAGCAACAGGCGGTAGAAGTGCAGCTGCCGCCAGTAGGAGCCGCCCTCCGGCTTTTTTTCGTCGGGTGGGCGCAGGCGCCGCTTGCGAAAGCGGCCGGTCTTGTAGTCCACCAGCCGGGCCGTCTGCCCGTCCAATAGATCCACCCGGTCGATCACACCGCTGAGGGGCACGCCTTCCACCTCTGTCTGATGCACCCGGTACTCGGCATAGCGATGCTCCGCCCAGCCCTGAAGGTGCCGGGTGAAAAAATCGGGCAGAAATCGCCGCCCCCTGGCCAGATACTGCGTGTAGGCGGGCGGGGCCCACTGGCTGCGCATGCGCTCCATTTCTAGCTCGAAGAGGCGCACGAGCTCCGGCCCGTCGATATGGCGGCTGGCGCTCAGCTCCTGCAGGGCCCGGTGTACGGCCGTGCCAAAAAGGGCGCTCTTACTGGGCGGCACCGGCACGTGCAGGATTTGCTCGTAGTAAAAGGAAAGGGGGCAGCGCAGCAGGCGGTTCAGGCCCGAAATGCTGAGCCGGTATGAGGCCAGCAACTGGTCCAGCACTTCCGCTTTCGGTCGTTCCAGCCGGACGGTCGGTTGCTCCTGCAGGTGTTGGAGTTGAGCGGTGCGCACGGCCTCGGCCGGTACGGCTCTGGCCTGTACCCGGGCGGTTTCCGGATCCAGAGCTTCCTGTACGAACACGGCCGGAAGCAACTCCTTGCCGTTTTCATCGGCCTCGCTCCAGGAGAGGTGCAGGCCTTCCTTGGCGCGGGTGAGGGCCACGTAGAAGAGCCGCCGCCTGGCCTCCATGGCGTCTTCTTCGCGGGAGAGGGTGAGCGTGTCCGGCAGGGGGAACTGAAAGGCGTGCCTGCGCTGGGCCGGCTCCCAGTAGGCTGCCGTGGCATCGGGGATGAAAACCTGCTGAAACTCCAGCCCCTTGGCACTGTGCGCGGTCAGCAGCTGTACGGCATCATCGGTGGGCAGCTGGCTGCGCACCAGCAGCGGCAGGCGGTTGGCCTGCATGCGATCCAGCAATTCGAGCAGGTGGGCGAGCCGAAAGCCGGGCCGGCGCAGGGCTTCACTTTCCACAAACCGAAAAAAGTGGTGCATGGCCTGCGTCCACCACAGGTAGTTGGGTTGGTCCAGCAGGTGGGCCAGCAGGCCGCTGCGGTTGAGGATGCGCTCCAGCAGATGGGGCAGGCTGAGGTTGGCCGCATCCGAAAGCAGTGCGGCCAGCAGCTCGCCGACTTCCAGCAGGCGCGCGGGATCCTTCAGTTTTCGCGTGCGCAGCAGGCCGGCGTCCGTCAGCATGTCGCGCCAGCGCGGGCGAGCCTGGGGCGCTTTTTTCGCCCGGTACTGAGCGAGTACCGCCAAATCCTGCAGGTCGAGCTGCCAGAAGGCTGCATGCAGGTTTTCGAACAGGAGATGCTCGCCGCTGTAGGGGCGTTCCAATTCGGCATGCAGGTAGTGCAACAGCTGGATGAGCTGGCCGAAGAGGGGGTTCTGCAACAGGTCCACATCGCGCTTGGCGAAATAGGGAATGCCCTTTTTCTCCAGCAGGCTGCGGATCAACCTGGCCTGCTCGTGGCGGGCAAAGAGCAGCGCGATCTCGCCGGGCGGAAGGCCGCCGCGGATCAGCTTTTCCACTTGCCCGGCCACGTCCACGGCTTCCTGGTAGCGGTTGCGGTAGGTGGTCCAGCCCGGCCGAACGGCTGAGGCCTGCCGGTCGGGCCGGGCGGCCCGCAGGGCTTTGTCGCCCTGCATGTCCTCCAGCAGTTCGGTGGCTCGCAGGCGGTTGTGCCCGATGAGTCGACCGCCCGTGTCCAGTATCGCCTGGGTAGAGCGGTAGTTATCCTCCAAAACTACCAGGCGGATGTGCTCGCGATAATCGCGGTAAAAATCCAGGAGGTTTTGCAGGCGGGCGCCCTGAAACTCGAAAATGGACTGGTCCTCGTCCCCCACGATGCAGAGGTTCGGATTGTCCCAGTACGCCACCAGCTGCCGGAGCAGTTCGTTCTGGGCGCCGTTGGTGTCCTGGTACTCGTCGACCAGTACATACAGGTATTGCTCCTGATAGCGGCGCAACAGGGCTTCATTGCGCTGAAAGGCATCCAGCACCCAGAGGATCATATCCTCGTAGTCGTAGCGACCGGCCCGGCGCAATTTCTGCCGGTAGGGTTCATAGAGGCGGGCGGCGGCCAGCAGGCGCTCCATGCGCTCCTGTTGCTCCTGCAGTTTAGCGGTTTTCAGGTCGCCCTTGCGGAAAGAGCCCCGGCTGAGCTGGTAGATGTACTCGGGGCGGTTGGGGAGATCCTGCAGGTAATCGCGAACGGCTTTTTCCAGGTGTTGGAGCTGCCAGTCCTGCTGCTTCATCTGGCGAAAGAGGCGAATGAGGTGCCCTTCGTAGAAGTAGCGATCGGTCCGGCCCCGGCGAAGCAGATGATCGGGCGGGAGTTCATCCAGCAGTTGCCGGATGAAATCTACGCGCTCCAGCTCGGTGAGGGGCTCCAGGTCGCGCCGGCCGAAAAAGGCGAGGTTGTCCTGGATGATGCCGTTGCAGAACGAGTGAAACGTATTGATGTGAACGCGCTGAGCGTCCGGGCCGATAAAGTCGAGCAGGCGCAGCCGCATATTCTGTACGGCGGCATCGGTGAAGGTGAGGCAAAGGATGTTGTGCGCCTGGGCATCGGTATTCAGCAGAATGCGGCCGATGCGCGCGGCCAGCAGGTGCGTTTTTCCCGTACCGGGGCCGGCCAGGATCATAACCGGGCCTTCGATCTGGTCCACCGCCTGGCGCTGGCGCTCGTTCAGGTTCCGGTAAACGGATGCAAAGCGCTGTTCGTAAAAAGATCGATCCCTCCGCATAGCAAACCAAAAGATAGCAAAAAGCTAGGCCTCGGCGGCCAGCCGATCCATATCGCGCACCAGCAGCCGCTTTCTGTTGAACGTGAGGACATTCTTGTTGCGCAATTCGTTGAGCACGGTCGTCACCGTTTGGCGGGATGTAGCCGTGAGGTTGGCGATATCCTGGTGCGTCATAAACCGGCGCACCTCGCGTTCGAAACCCACCCGGCGCCCTTTCTTCTCGGCCAGTTCGTGCAGGAATTCCACGATCCGGGTGCGCGAATCCTTGAAGATCAGCGACTCCAGGCGCTGCTCCATCTCCACGACCCGGCCGGCCAGCAGCTTCATGATGAACAGGCTCAGGGCGTTGTACTCCCGCATGAGGGAGCGCATGTCCTGCACCGAAAGTATGCACACCCGGGTGTCGTCCATGGCAAAGGCGAAATCGCGGCGCTTTCCCTCGCCCACCAGGGCCAGCTCGCCAAACACTTCCCCCGCATGGAGGATCACCTTGGTCACTTCCTTGCCGGTGTCGCTGTAGGTTCCCATTTTTACGCGCCCTTCGGTGATGAAGTACACGCGGTCCGAGTGTTCTTCCGGCAGAAAGATGTATTCGCCCTTCTTGTACGTTTTTTGTGCGTGCTTTTCCAGGTCGCCCCGGCCCAGTTTTTTTGGACAGAAGATGCCGGTCATATCGATATTCTCCAGGTACCAAAGGGCTTGATTCTCGCTCATGGGGTCAAAGCATTTTGCTCAAAAACGTCGCGGTGAATACCGGAGGTTGTCTTGCCTTCGGCCGTACTGCCCGAAATGTCGCTGTCTAAACATTAAAAACGGTGTTTCAAGGATAACCGGCCTGCCATGCCTTCGGCAGGAAATCCGGACGCTCGGAAAGGCCAAGCGAAAATGGTCATTTTATCCTTGAAACCGTATAACAGTAAGAATTGAACTGCATTATTTGTAATGGTTTGATTCACAAAATTTTGCAATTCGTCAGCCCTTCGTGCGGAACATTCGGTGAATTTTCCGGGTTAAAATTGCCTCTCCGCTTACCATTTGCCTCATTCCGGGTGTCAGTCTTGGTCAAAGCGGAGGTCGAATCGCTCCTGCATGGTCTTGATTGCCGGATTGCGCTCGTACATCTGCCGGAATTTATCCATGTCGGTCAGCGGCTTCTTTTTGGAGGCGGAAGCAGGGGCCAGTGATTTATCCACCTTAACGACCAGGCGGAGGTTTTGGTTGCGAAGGTCGTGCTTGAGGAATGCGGGCAGTTCTTTTTCCTGCCGGATGGTTTGCTCGGCCAGGGCGGTGCCCACCCGAACCTCCACGCGGAGTCCTTCCAGCTCCAGCTGTGCCTGTTGCATAGCCACGCGGGCGGTGGCGTTTTCCCGCTGCTCCTGATAGCGTTTCCCACTGGCCTTTCCCTGCTCCAGGTCGATATCCTCATTCCGGCCCTCCACCTGGGCCGCCTGCCCCTCGCGCACTTCGTTCAGCAGCTGGCCGAGCGCACAACGGGGGGTTGGTTTGGGCCCCGCGGCCAGGGGCC
>JAJDFU010000031.1 GCA_020528935.1 Saprospiraceae bacterium
TTCGTAACGCACCTTATGCTTGGGAAGGTGTTGGACGGGGTACGTTCCGGGCTGCGTGAGGCACAGTGCGAGGCCGGTGGGGCGGGGCGGCAGGGGGGGGGGTATCCCGTCCACGGTGTAAGACAGGCTTGCGCTGCCGGGGCTGCTCCGGTTTTGCAGCTCAAAACACTGGCCCGTACACACGGTTTGCCGGGCGGCCGACAGCCCTGCCTGAGCCCGGGGCAGCACCTCGATCTCGTAGCGGCAGGTATCCGGGCAGGGGGAGGCATGGCCAGCTATGGCCAGGAGTGTAGCCGAGGAGTCGCCGGTAAAGACCGGATCAGGGCAGTCCGTACAGCTCAGGCCGGGCTGGGGCTGCCAGCGCACAGCCAGGCTATCGCCCATTCGGCAGGAGTTTAGCGGCAGGCTGTCGCCGGCAGCGATGCGGAAGCGTTGAACCGCCGGAGCCGTAAGCACTGGCCGCTCCAGTACGACTACGGCCTGGCGGAAGGTGGAGTCGTAGGTGCCGTGGCAGTCGTCCACCTCCAGGCGGATGTCGTATACCCCGGGCTGGAGATAACAGGCCGTGACAGCCGAGTCGGTACTGCTCACCAGATCGGAGCCGGGCAGCTCCCAGCGGAAGGTGCCCGGCAGTCGGCTGTGGTTGGAGGAGATGCTGATGCAATCGCCGGCGCAGATGGTGTCTCGAGGCACATCCAGCCGCAAGGTGTCCTCCACCTCGATCAGGTAGAAGGCATCGTAAGCGTGGATTGGGTTTGGGTCCACAAATCCCGGCTCGAACAGAATATTATCAATGGGCTCGAAGATGCCTACGGTCATTACCTGATGAGCTTCCTGGGCGGTAAAGCAGTGCCAGATGCGGGCCCAGCGCCCCCGGGCGCCCACCAGGGTGTCCACCACCAGCTGCGGCTCGGTCAGTATTGGATAGACAGGAATCGAAACGGCATCGTCAGGCAAAAGAACCAGGCTGTCCGAAAAAAGAATGCCTTGATGAGAGGCCTCCGCTGCGATCTCTAAATTCACTCGCAAATAATACTCGAGGTAGTACGCCTGCCCGGGCACCAGCGCTTCGTTCAGCTGGGTCTGGCTGTAGTCCCTGATCTGCCAGCCGGAGGAATCGGCTTGATATCTGCGAAAGACTTGCACAATATAGGCCTGCCCGTCGTAGGCCTCGTGGCGCAGCGGCACTTCGCAATCGGGATGGAAGTAAGACGGGGTCCAGTTCCGCGATGCCCAGCCCGGGATAATATCCTCCAATAAGGTGACATTAAATTCGAAATCGCAGCCATTGTATTCCTCAAAGCTGGGGTTTGGAATGAGGTTTTCCTGGGCCTTCACCTCAGGAAGAACAAAGAGCAGGACCAACAAAGCTGCTGGGTAGAGGGGTGCTTTCATAGCTCAAGAATTACCGGATCGCCTGCAGAACATCCTTCTTCCTAACAGAATGCATCTGCGCTGTGGTATTTGAAAATAAAAAAAACATTTCAATGAATAATGCGGTTCCCGGTAAAAAGCAACAACCTGTTTACAGGTGGTTTCTACCGGGAACCGCATCCTCTGTATCGGGTTGGAAAGTGCTTCAGGTGGCGTTCCTTTCTGCTCCCAACTACTACACCATTATTGCTTTATGAACGTTCCCGATTGCTGTGTCGCCCCCTTTTTTTGTCATTTAGCTAACAAAATTGCTATCAAGTATCGAATTGAAATGAGTAGGCTGTTTTACCGTATTTGTTCTGCGCAACCGTTGTGCTCAATTTCGTTCAAAAGCTCCATTTGATCCGGAAGAAGAGCGACTGGATGGGGCTGCGGTAGCGGCCGTTCTCGCGATCGAAGCCGAACTGGCCGATGAGGTCGAGGTCCCAGTTGGTGGCTACATTGTAGGTGAGGGTGGGGTTGAGGAAAAGGCCGTGCACCTCCACCGGGCTGTAGATGAGGGCCAGGCCGGCGAAGAGCAGGGGGGTGATCTGCTTGGTGCCCTGCAGGAAGATGGCGTGGCGGTAGGGGTAGAGGTTTTTGGCGCTGAGCTCGAAGGCGAAGAGCCGTGCGATGTTGGTGCTGGTGCTCCCCATGCTGTTGTAGAGGTAGCCGAGGTTGAGGTAATAGCCCTTGGCAAAGGTGTAGTCGAGC
>JAJDFU010000507.1 GCA_020528935.1 Saprospiraceae bacterium
CAAGCGTGCACGCAGCACCTGAATCTGTCGCTGCCGGCGTCACCCTGGAAGGCACACGTCCGGGTGTCAAGTCTCCCGCCAATGCCCAGGTTGACCCGCCGGATTATCAGGAGCTGCCGGCCGAAGCGCTTCCCCGGGCAACTGCCGGCGACATCAACCTCCGGGTCATTGCCGGAGCGCTGGGCGAAACGAAAGGCCCGGTCGAGCCGCTTTCCCCCATGCTGGTAGCCACCGGCGAAATCCCCGCTCAGGGCCGCGGACGGCTTCCGGTGCCCGCGGGCTTCAACCTGGCCGTATATCTCGTCAAGGGCGCGCTGAAAGTACCCGGCCAGGGCAGTATACCCCAGGAACACCTGGCCGTATTTCACGAAGCCGGGGGGCGCCTGGAATTGCACGCTCAGGCCGACAGCCGCTTTTTGCTGCTGGCCGGCGAACCCCTCCGCGAACCCCTGGCGCAGTACGGCCCCTTCGTGATGAACCGGCCCGAAGAACTTCGGCAGGCCCTGCAGGATTACGAAGCCGGCAAAATGGGTACCCTGTCGGAATAAACCGTTAAAAAACGCCCCGGCTAAACAATTCGTCAGGCCTTTGTATTACCTTGAAGAACACCGCAGGTTTATGGAAGAGCAATCGAGACTGTACATGATCGAATTTGATCTGCCGCCGGTTTTCACCGAGGAGTTCGAGGAGCTGATTCCGGAGCAGCGATACGTTATGGATCAGATGATGGACGAAGGCATTCTCAAGTCCTTCTCCCTTTCCATGGATCGCACCCGCTTTTGGACGGTCATGGAAGCCGAAGACGAAGGACAGGTACACGAACGCCTGAGCCGTTTTCCTCTGCTCGATTTCCTGGGGCAGCCGTCCGTCTGCGAACTCATGTTTCACAACCACACGGCCATGCTCCAGCAATTTTCCCTCAATTAATCTCCACTCCAGCTGAACATTCCCTTCCGGTGCCCGTTTGGTTTCAAGTGCAACCAAATGAGCATGGAGGACCATCCGTTTGACCCCAGGGAATCCCTGGTTTTTCTCACCATCCGCGTAGGCAAGCTACTGGCCAACCACCTGCACAAGCAGGAACGGATGGAAGGGCAGGAGTTTCCTCCCCACTGCATGGGCGTGCTGGTCGACCTCTGGACCCGCGACGGGATAAGGCAACAGGATCTGGCTGTTTCCACCATTAAGGATAAAGCATCAATTACCAGAGCTTTAGACGTGCTGGAAAAGCACAATATCGCGCTGCGCATCCCCGACCCCAACGACAAGCGCACCAAGCGCATATACCTTACCCACAAGGGAAGGCAACTGAAGTACGACCTCATGCCGCTGGCCGATCAGGCCGTCGCCGAGGCTGTGCAGGGCATTCCCGAAAAGGAGGTGGCCACCTGTAAGCGGGTATTGCACCGCATGTATGAAAACATGAACAAAAAGTTGTAATCGCAACCAAAGTAATGCTTCTTTGCACAAACCATAACCGCAAACCATGAGTACCCTCTCCCGACGCATCGGCGTACTGGCCGGTGTGGCCGTTCTGGCCCTGGCCGTTGGCGGCGCCTACCTGCTGTCCCAACTGAAAGCGCCACCGGCCCGCAATCCGGCCATCGACCAGACTAAAGTGGTGGACACCATGCTGGTACACAATCGAAGCCTGTCCGCGCCCTTGTCGATACAGGGGGAGCTGGTCGCATTTGACAAGATCGACGTATTCTCCGAAGTATCCGGCACCCTGGTGGAAACGGAGCGGCCATTTAAGGTGGGCAGTTATTTTCCCGAGGGCAGTATACTCATCAAAGTGGATCCCGAGGAGGCCCGGCTCAATCTGTTCTCTCAGAAGAGCAACCTGCTCAACGCCATTACCCAGCTTATGCCCGACCTGAAGATCGACTATCCGGACAGCTACCGGCAGTATCTGGACTACATCAACCGCTTCGAATTGGAACAGCCGATTCCCCCGCTGCCGGAACCGGGCAGCAAGCAGGAGAAGTTCTTTATTGCCTCCCGGAACATCTACGCCCAGTATTATACCATCAAGAGCGCGGAGGAGCGCCTGAGCAAATACGTCTTGTACGCTCCTTTTTCCGGAGTGGTCACCGCGGCCAGCATCAACCCGGGGGCTTTGGTGCGCAGCGGCCAGAAGCTGGGCGAACTCATGCGCACCGGCAATTACGAACTGGAGGTCACCGTACCCCTGCGCGAACTGTCCTACATCAGGCCCGGCTATGCGGTGCAACTCTACTCCGACGACATCGAGGGCAACTGGACAGGCCGCGTAAAGCGCATCAGCGACCAGGTAGACCCCGGCACCCAGACGGTGAAGATCTTCATAGGCGTGAGCGGCAAACGCCTGCGGGAGGGCATGTACCTGAAGGGGGAAGTAGCCGGAAGCCGTATTCCCGAGGCTATGGCCATTCCCAAAAACCTGCTGGAAGACCAGAAAACCGTATTTCTGGTTCAGGACAGCCTCTTCCGCAAGCGCGAGGTGCTGGTCGTGAAAGAGGACACCGAACAGGTCATCGTACGCGGCCTGAAAGACGGGGAGGTCTTGCTCGCCACCCAACTGCCCGATGCCTACGACGGCATGAAAGTGCGGATGCGCGCTCCCGGCGGCGATACCGCCGGCGAAACGAACAACCCCGGCCCCGAGGCCGTGGGCAGCCTTCAATAATCACCGCCCAAAATTCCAAGCCACATGACCAGCCTGGTGCGCTATTTCATCAAGAACCCCATCGCGGCAAACCTGCTCATGTTTGCCATACTCATCCTGGGCGTAGTCGGCTCCCTGAGCCTGAAATCCACCTTCTTCCCGGATTTTCCCAGCCGCACCATCTCCATTCAGCTCATCTATCCGGGCGCTTCGCCCGAAGAGATCGAAGAAGGGGTGGTCAACAAGATCGAGGAGAACCTCATCGGGGTGACGGGCATCGACCGCTTCACCTCCGAGAGCAAAGAGAACAGCGGTTCCATCACCGGGGAGGTAGAGCAGGGCTACAATACCGACCTGGTGCTGGACGACGTGAAAAACGCCGTGGACCGGATATCGTCCTTTCCGGGCGGGCTGGAGCCGCCCGTTGTGTACAAGCGCGAAAACCTGGGCCGGGCCATCACCTTTGCCATCAGCGGCGATGTGGACCTGACCGCCCTGAAGCGCTATGCCCGCCGGGTGGAAGACGACCTGCGCGCTATGGACGGCCTGTCCAAGGTGACCCTTTCCGGCTTTCCGGATGAGGAGATTGAGATCGCCTTTCGGGAGGACGACCTGCGCACCTATGACCTCACCTTTCAACAGGCGGCCCAGGCCGTGCGGGCTGCCAACATCGACATCACCGGCGGCACCCTCAAGGGCAAAACCGAGGAACTCCTGGTGCGGGCCCGCAACAAATCCTACTATGCCGACGGCCTGCGCGATATCGTCGTGAAAACCACAGCCGACGGCTCTGTAGTGCGCCTCGATCAGGTAGCCGATGTGCGCGACCGCTGGAGCGACAACCCGGACCGCAGCTACCTCAATGACAAGCCCGCCGTAGTAGTGACGGTGCAGAACACCATTGAGGAAGACATGATCGGCATTACCGATATGGTGAAGGCCTACATCGAAAACTTCAATGCCCAAAACGAGCTGGTTCGGGCTACGGTGATCAACGACGAGTCCATCATCCTGCGCCAGCGCATCTCCCTGCTCACCGAGAACGGCATCCTGGGTTTCGTCATCGTGCTGGGCCTGCTGGCCGTATTTTTACACTGGCGCCTGGCCTTCTGGGTCGCCCTGGCCATTCCCATTTCCTTTGCCGGCATGTTTATGTTCGCCGGCATTTTCGGCGTCACCATCAACGTGATCTCCCTCTTCGGCATGATCCTGGTGATCGGAATACTGGTGGACGACGGCATCGTGATCGGGGAGAGCATTTACCAGCAGTACGAGAAAGGCGCACCCCGGCTGGACGCCGCCGTATCGGGCACGATGCAGGTCCTGCCGGCTGTCTTTGTGGCCATTCTCACCACCATGCTGGCCTTTTCGGCCTTTTTCTTTATCAAGGGCACCCTGGGCGATTTCTTCGGGGAAATGGCCATTGTGGTCATGCTATCGCTCTTGTTCTCTCTGGTGGAAGGCACCTTCATACTGCCCGCCCACGTCGCCCATTCGAAGGCCCTGAGCGAGGAAGCCACCCCCAACAAAGTGCAGGCCGCTTTCGACAGGCTCATGTACTGGCTGCGCGACAAGACCTACATGCCGCTGCTGCGTTTTGCGCTGTACAACAAGGTGCTCACCCTCGCCGTCATTCTGGGCATTTTTGCCCTGACCATTGGAGCCATAGGAGGCGGTATCATCAAGACCACCTTCTTCCCCATCATCGACCGGGACGACATCAACATCAACCTCAAAATGCCGGCCGGTACGCGCGAGCACATCACCGAGGGTTGGCTGGACCGGATCGAGGAAGCGGCCTGGACAGTCAATGAAGAGCTGAGCGCCCATTATTTCGAGGGCGAAAAGGACGCCATCCTCCGCATTCAGAAAAACCTGGGGCCGACCACCTACGAGGGCGGTCTGGTGGTCACCATACTCGACGGCGAAAGCCGCGACAGCCTGGGCGTGCGCACCGTGGTGAACGCCATACGGGAAAAGGTGGGCCCCATCGACCAGGCCGAGGTCGTCACCTACGGCAGCGCCACCCCCTTCGGCAAACCCATTTCCATATCGCTGGTGGGCAAGGATTACGACCAGTTGGAGCGGGCTACCCGGGCCGTCAAGGACGAAATGAAGGCCCTGGCCGAACTCGCCGACGTAGTGGACAACAATCAGGAGGGCCTTAAGGAGATCGAGTTGGAACTCACCGAGAAGGCCCGTTTCCTGGGCCTCAACCTGGAGGAGGTGATCGGCCAGGTGCGAGCCGGCTTTTTCGGGCAGGAAGTGCAGCGGCTGCAGCGCGGCCGCGACGAAGTGAAGGTCTGGGTGCGCTACGACGAAAGCGATCGCCGGGACATCACCCAGCTCTCCGATATGCGCATCCGCTTTGCCGACGGGCGCGAATTTCCCCTTTCGGAAATCGCCAACCTTCGCATTACCCGGGGCGTGACGACCATTACGCACCTCAACGGCAAGCGCGAGATCAAGGTCGAGGCCGACGTCGCCGACGACGACGTATCGGTCTCCGACCTCACGGCCAGCCTCAAAGAGGACATCGTTCCGCGAACGCTGGCCCAATTTTCCGGGGTGACCCCCATCTTCGAGGGGCAAAACCGGGAACAGGAGAAATCCTTCGGGAGCAGCGTACCGGCCCTGGTGGGTATTCTGCTGCTCATGTTCTTCATCATTTCCCTGCTCTTTCGCTCCGTGAGCCAGACGGCCATCGTTCTGGCGCTCATTCCCTTCGGCATGATCGGCGTGGGCTGGGGGCACTTCATCATGGGGCTGCCCATCAGCCTGTTTTCCTTCCTGGGCGTCATTGCCCTCATCGGCATCCTGGTCAACGACTCTCTGGTCTTCGTATCCACCTACAACGACCTGATGCGGGAAGGCCGGTCGCACATGGAGGCCGTGTTGGGGGCGGGGTATTCGCGCTTCCGCCCCATTGTGCTCACGTCCATCACGACCTTTGCCGGCCTGGCGCCCCTGCTTTTCGAGAAAAGCCTGCAGGCGCAATTCCTCAAGCCCATGGCCATTTCGGTATCCTTTGGCCTGCTGGCCATCACCACCATCATCCTCATCCTGTTGCCGGTGCTGATGGTGATCGTCAACCGGTTCAAGGTGTACGCCAGCTACCTCTGGAACGGCGTCAAGCCCGACCAGGACAGCGTGGAGCCGGCCATACGCACCGAAAGGGGCTACGAATTTCTCTGGATCGCCCTGCTGGTCTTCGCCCTTATCGCCGGGCTTCTGGTCGTTTTCAGCAGCTCCCTGGTACAAACCTTTGCCCAAAACACGTAAAACTTTCTGCCTGTGCCCAAAGCCCGAATTGCCGTCGATATGGACGAAGTGCTGGCCGATGTGCAGCCCAAATTCCTGGACCTCTTTGAGGCCGCCTACGGACGAAGGCTGAGCGAAGCCGAATACCGGGGTAAAAAGATCTACCAGGTAGACGGAGCTGTAGAAATTCGCAACCGGCTCTTCGACAGGGGGTTCTTCGCCGACCTGCCCCTGGTGGAAGGCTGCCGGGAGGCCCTGCTGGAACTGCAACGGGAGTACGAACTTTTCATCGTTACGGCGGCCATGGAGTTTCGGGCCTCCCTGGAGGACAAATACGACTGGCTGCAGAGGCACCTGCCTTTCATCCCCTGGAACCACGAGCGATTGT
>JAJDFU010000181.1 GCA_020528935.1 Saprospiraceae bacterium
CTTTTTCCATCGTCGAACCTACGACCTACGGATTAATCCCGCTTTTTTCCAAAAAGCGGGACCGCTCTAACCAACTGAGCTACTGAGGCAGTTTGTTCGATCACCCATTCGGTATGAACTTTTTCCATCGTCGAACCTACGACCTACGGATTAATCCCGCTTTTTTTCCAAAAAGCGGGACCGCTCTAACCAACTGAGCTACTGAGGCAGTTTGTCGGCTCGGAAACGCCTCGACACACTCAAAAGAACCAAGCAAAGGTGCCTTTTTGCCTTTTCGTTAAAAGGCGAGTGCAAAGTTAGCTCTTCTAGGAATAATGTGCAATATTTGCGCGAAATAAAACCCGGTAGATGAGCCTGCTTGCTGTTGGAACGGTGGCCTTCGACGACATCCAAACCCCTTATGGCCATGCGGAAAAGGTCGTGGGCGGCGCGGCTACCTATATAGCCCTTTCCGCTTCCTACTTCATCCGCCCGGTACAGATCGTATCGGTCATTGGCGATGACTTCCCGGCTTCTACGCTGGACGAACTTCGGTCTCGAGGCGTAGACCTGGACGGTATTCAGGTCAAAGCGGGCGAAAAGTCCTTTTTTTGGGCGGGCAAATACCACGAGGACCTCAACCACCGTGACACGCTGGACACACAGCTCAACGTGCTGGCGGATTTCGACCCCCATTTGCCGGACAACTTCCGGGGAAGCGACTTTCTCATGCTGGGCAATCTGACGCCCGCTGTGCAAATGCGCGTTATTGAACAAATGTCGAAACGTCCGAAAGTCATTGCCCTGGACACCATGAATTTCTGGATGGACTCCGCCTTATCCAGCCTTCAGGAAGTGCTTCAGCAGGTAGACATTCTCACCATAAACGACGAGGAGGCCCGGCAGCTCTCCGGGGAATACTCCTTGGTTAAGGCTGCCAAGAACATCCACCGCATGGGACCAAAGATACTGGTCATCAAAAAAGGAGAACACGGCGCCATTCTATTCCAGGACGACCAGGTTTTTTTCGCCCCGGCTCTTCCCCTGGCCGAGGTCTTTGATCCTACCGGAGCGGGAGACACCTTTGCGGGAGGGTTTATGGGCTATCTGGCCAAAACCCAGGATCTCTCTTTCGACAATCTAAAACGGGCGGTGATCTACGGTTCTGCCATGGCTTCCTTCTGCGTGGAAAAATTCAGCGTGGATCGCCTGGTGGAACTGAGCGAAAAAGACATCCGGGACCGGGTTCAGCAATTCGTACAGCTGGTCCGCTTTGACGCCAAGCTTTAATCCCCCGCATCCGTTTTTCCATTAAAAAGCAGGGAGTACCTATTTATTTGCCAACTGTCCGCAGGCGGCGTCGATGTCCTTGCCCCGGCTCCGGCGCAGGGTCACCATGACGCCCTCATCGCGCAGGTAGCGGGCAAAACGGTCAATGCGATCCTCGGCTGACTTTTCGAAAGTCACCCCCTCGATGGGATTGTACTCGATAATATTGACCCGCACGGGAAAGCGCTTACAGAGCCGGGCCAGATGGGCAGCATCGGCCAGAGTGTCGTTGAATCCCTGAAAGGCGATGTACTCGTAACTAATGCGGTTGCGGGTATGGCGATAGTAGTAGGACAGGGCCTCCATGAGTACAGCCAGATTGTTGTGCTCGTTGATGGGCATGATCTCGTTGCGCTTGGCGTCGTCGGCTGCATGCAGGGAAAGGGCCAGATTGACCTTGGAAGCATCGTCGGCTAAGCGCTTGATCATCTTGGCGATGCCGGCGGTGCTCACCGTGATGCGCTTGGGCGACATACCGAGCCCTCGTGGCGAAGTGATCCGCTCAATACTTTGGAGCAGGCTATTGTAGGCCAGCAGGGGTTCGCCCATACCCATGTACACGATATTGGTCAGCGGATGGCCAAATTCGGCCTCGGCCTGTGCGTTGACGGCGACCACCTGATCATAGATCTCTGAAGCATCCAGGTTGCGAAGGCGCTTCATGCGGCCTGTAGCACAGAAGGCGCAGCTCAGGCTACACCCCACCTGGGAAGACACACAAGCCGTGAAGCGTTCGTCCTCCGCCACGGGAATGAGGACCGACTCGATGAGGTGACCGTCGTGTAGCCGGAACCGGCTTTTTATGGTGCCGTCCAGGGAATGCTGCACCGCATCCGTGCATATGGGACGGATTTCGAAGGCCTCTCCCAGACGCCGGCGAAGGGCTTTGGACAGATTGGTCATTTCCGCAAAGGAATGCGCGCTCTTCTGCCACAGCCATTCCTCTACCTGCCGGGCGCGAAAAGCCGGTTCGCCCCACTCGGCAAATATTTGCTTCAGCTCGGCCAGCGAAAGCCGGCGGATATCGCGTTTGATTGCTGCATCCTTCATACGACTGGCAAAGGTACGGGGAATCAGGACAATGGCGCACACTTTCGGGACAGCCAGTCTGCCTCTTCCCGGTTGAGCAGGGGCTGCAGGGTTTCGTAGACCCGCTCGTGATAGCGGTTGAGCCATTCCCGCTCCGCCCGGGAAAGCAGATCCTCATCGATGAGGCGGAGGTCGATGGGGAAGAGCGTCAGGGTTTCAAACTCCAGGAAGCCTTCCTGTGGGGAAGGCTTGCAGAGAACGAGGTTTTCAGTACGAATGCCGTAGGCATCGGTTTTGTAAAAGCCCGGCTCATTGGAGGTAAGCATGCCCGCCACCAAGGGTTTGGCGGATTTGGATGCCGGCTGGGCAGCGATGGCCTGGGGGCCTTCGTGCACGTTGAGAAAAAAGCCTACGCCGTGACCGGTACCGTGCCCGTAATTGAGGCCCTCCATCCAGAGAGGCAGGCGGGCCAGGGTATCCAACTGCACGCCGGTGGTGCCCTCCGGAAAACGAGCCCGGGCCAGGGCAATATGCCCCTTCAGCACCAGCGTAAATGCGCGCTTCTGCTCCTCCGTGGGGGGGCCAAGGGCTATCGTGCGCGTTATGTCGGTGGTGCCTTCCAGATACTGCCCACCGGAATCCACCAACAGCAGGCCCTCCGGCCGTATGGACGCGCTGCTGCCTTCGCGGGGTCTGTAATGCACAATGGCCCCGTTAGCTTCATAGCCGACAATGGCATAGAAGCTCTCGCCATAGTAATTGCACTGGCTCTGTCGAAAGCGGTCCAATTGCCGGGTCAGATCGTACTCCGTGATCTCGCGCTCAGACAACACGCCCTCCAGCCAGCGATACAGTTTTGTAAGGGCTACGCCATCCTTCCGCATGGCCTGGTGCAAATGCGCAATCTCCGTTTCATTTTTTCGCGCCTTCATGTCCACCGGGAGTGTGGGGCCTTCCAGCACCTTCACCTCCGGCGGTACTGCTTCCCACGTGCTGATACTGGTGCGCTGGGAATCCATCAGGACAGCCTGCCCGGAGGGAATGTCGCGCAGGCGGTTGGCCAGGCTGCCGTAAGGAGCCAACTCTACGCCATCCTTTTCCAACGCGGTGCGCACGTCTTCCGATACCTTTACCGGATTGATGAACAGGGTGGCTTCTTCCAGGCCTGTGAGCAGGTAACTGATCGCTACCGGATTGCAATCCACATCCGCCCCCCGGATATTGAGCAGCCAGGCGATATCGTCCAGGGTACAGACCAAGTGCATGTCTGCTCCCCGCTCTCGCATCTCCCGGCGTACCCGTTCCAGCTTCTCCAGGCGCGTTTGACCGGCATAGGTGGCCGGAAAGACAAAAACCGGGGTATCCGGCAAAGGGGGCCGGTCCACCCAGACGGCATCCAGCGGATCGTCTTCGCAATACAGGCTGATCCCTTGGGGCTCCAATTTTTTCCGCATGCGCCGAATCTGGCGCACCGAAAACAGGCTGCCGTCCAGTGCCAGCGTGTTGCCCGGTTCCAGGCGTTCGAGCAACCAGTCGAGATGCTCCGGTGCAAAGGGCGTCTGTTGCTGGCACATTTCAATACCCGATCCCTCTAATTCCTTTTTCGCCTGGATCACGTAGCGCGAATCCGTCCAGAGGGCAGCCTCCTCTGCAGTGAGTACCAACAGCCCTGCCGAGCCGGTAAAGCCCGACAGCCATTCGCGGCCCTTCCAGTGTGCAGCCACATATTCACTCTGGTGGGGGTCGCTGGAGGGGATCAGGCAGGCATCCCACCCACGCCTGGCCATGTGTCGGCGCAAGGCGGCTAATCGATTTGCTGAAGAAGACATAGTGGAAGAGGGATTTGGAGGAAAAATAAAAATTCCCGGGAAAAGTAATTTGCTTGCAATGGCCCGGCTTTAACCTGGATTATGCATGAACTTACGCAACTATACCGCTATCAGAAAGGTTTGGGCGGCCGCCCAAACCTTTCCACGCGCGTATATACTCGACTCGAAGTGGTTGGGAGTCCCAAACCACTTCGTTGTCGGTATAAAATGTGCTCCCATTTAACCCGGATTATTCACGAAAATTCTTTGAGCCAAAATTTGCAAATCAAGACAGTACCTGACGAAGCTATGCTTGTCAGCATCTAAGACCCTGACCATTGCAAAAATTTTTTCCCACCAAATTTGGATCCGGATAATTACACGAATAAACTGGCTAGCTCACTCATAATTTTATGATAATCAAAATTTTACAATTCATCAGTCCTTCGGGCGGACAATGCGGTGCATTTTCCGGGTCAATTCGCTTTTGGAGCGAACGCGGCCAAATTTTATCCTGATCAAGGCACAATACTGCCTGGAATGGGGAGGGGGCCTACGCCAGGCACTACAGCTACGCGCTTGCAGGCCGGAGAGTCGTGCAGCTCAGGAAAAAAATTGGCAAGAACAGCCCAGAGGGTGAAGTCCGGACAAGCTCCAACTCCGCCAGCGGTTATCTTGTTGTAAATTGGTTTATCTTTAAAGAAACTCGTTTTGCGCATGCTTGGCCAGCGCCTTTCACAGAAGCAACTGCAATCGCTTTCGCCACAGCAGATTCAGCTGATGAAACTGCTGCAGGTTCCCACGGCCATGCTGGAGCAGCGGGTGAGCGAAGAGCTCGAGGCCAATCCGGCTCTGGAAGAAGGGCCACAGGAACGGCTGGAAGCCGAAGAGCCCTCTTCGGAAGCTGCTGAAGAAGAGCGCGAATTCGAACTAGACGAATACCTGGAGCAGTATCTGGAAGAAGATCCGGTGCTGTACCAGCGAAGCTCCGCCTCGGGAGGCCCGAATGAGGAGCAGGCCCAGTTGCCCCTGGCCACCAGCAATACTTTCCACGATTTTCTGGAGCAGCAAATAGCGCTGCTCGATATCGAGCAGCCCACCGATGAGCAAATCGCCCGGGAATTGGTCGGCAACCTGGATGAGAACGGTTACCTCAGCCAGTCCATTCTCAGTATTCAGGACGACCTGCTCATCAAGTACGGCCTGGAGGTGCCGGAATCGCGCATTCTGGCTATACTCGAGCGCGTACAGCGCCTGGACCCGCCCGGTGTCGGCGCGCGCAACCTTCAGGAATGCCTGCTCATACAGCTGCAGCAAAAGTTGGATCAGGCCGAGGAAAATGGAGATACCGCCTCCGGGAATGCGCTTCGGCTCGCCTCGGAGATCGTAGAGGAGCAATTCGAAGCCTATTCCAAGAAACACTACGATAAAATACGCCAACAACTGCAGATAAGCGAAGACAGGCTTAAAGCAGCCGATGACGAAATCCAAAAACTCAACCCAAAGCCGGCCAGTGGCTTTTCGGGGAATACCCGCAACACGCCCTACATACAGCCCGATTTTTTCGTGTACAATCGCGACGGCAAGCTCGAGCTCAGCCTGAACAGCCGAAATGCACCTGTGCTTAGCGTGAGCGACAGCTATCGCGACCTGCTCAAGAGTTATAAAGGTAAACGCCGCCTCAGCGACCGCCAGAAAGCGGACCTGCATTTCGTGAAGCAGAAGGTGGACTCCGCTCGCTGGTTTATCGAAGCCATTCAACAGCGGCAGCGCACCCTTTATCGCACCATGCAGGCCATTCTGGACTATCAATACGATTATTTTCTCACTGGCAATACGCAGCAACTGCGCCCCATGATCCTAAAAGATATTGCCGAGCCCACCGGTTTGGATCTATCCACCGTTTCCCGGGTGGTGAACAACAAATACGTTCAGACGGAGTTTGGCATTCTTCGGCTGAAGGACCTCTTTTCCGAGTCGGTGCGCAACGCCGAAGGCAAGGAGGTCTCCAACCGGGAAGTGAAACAGAAACTGAAGGAACTCATCGAATCGGAAGACAAGCACAAGCCCTATTCCGATCAGAAACTGAAAGACCTGCTGGAGGAAGCCGGTTATCCGATTGCGCGGCGCACCGTGGCCAAATAC
>JAJDFU010000326.1 GCA_020528935.1 Saprospiraceae bacterium
CTACCACATAGAGCTATATCGTGTCGGTCGTCGTCAGCGGTGGGTGTGTAGAAGCGACTGGGATGGCTTTGTTGCGGTAGAGGGGGCGTGCTCTCTGCTGCACGCGGCCGTGGACCTCGATTTTTTCCAGCCCGCTGAAGCGTCCCACGCCGTGGTCAAGGTGGGTGACGAAGTCGCCCGGCGCCAGCTCGCGCAGCATCTTGAGGCTTAGGGCCTGGTCCTTGCTGAAGCCGCGCCGCAGCCGGTAGGCGTGGAAGCGCTGGAAGATCTGGTGGTCGGTATAGCAGGCCACCTTCAGCCCGGTATCCACGAAGCCATTGTGGATGGCTTTGGTGACGGGGTGAAAGTCGATCCGGGCGCCCAGGTCCTCGAAGATGGCGTAGAAGCGCTCCACCTGCTTAGGGTTGTCGGTGAAGAGGTAGTTGTCGTAGCCCTGGCGGTTGTTTTCCTTCAGGTTGTCGATGAGCAGGGGGAAGTGCTTGTTGAACTCGGGCTGGGGCTTGCCGCCGAAGGCGATGTGCTGCTCCACGGGCAGCTCCTGTTTCTTGTCGCTCACCAGCACGAGGGGGCGCTCCTCCAGGTCGCCGATCACCTCGCGGGGCCGGATGAAGGCCCGGTCGCGGAAGATCTCCCGCAGCTCCTCGGCATCCAGCAGCTGCACCGACTGGGCGAACTCTTCGGCCTTTTCGAAGCAGCTCTGCAGGCGGTCGAGCAGCACCTGGAAGTCGTGCAGCCACACCACCGTGCCCGGCGGCAGCACCCGGAAGAGGGAGACCTTTTCCTCGGGCGCGAAGCGGGTGTTGATGTTGGGCACGATGCTCACCCGGGCGATGCGCTGCCGGCTGCGCTGGCTGGTGGGATGGAAGGTGCGTATGCTCTCCACCTCCTCGTCGAACAGCTCGATGCGGTAGGGATAGTCGTTGCCGAAGGAAAAGATGTCGATGATGCCGCCGCGGATGCTGAACTGGCCGGGTTCGTACACGAAGTCCTCGCGGAAGAAGCCGTACTCCAGCAGGATGTCGATCATGCCGTCCACATCCAGGGCCTCCCCTTTGACGATCTCGATGCGGTTGGCTTCGATGACGGCGGGGTCCACCACCTTTTCGAACAGGGCTTCGGGATAGGTGACCACGATCTGGCCACCCTCGCCGGCGCGGGTGATCTTGTTGATCACCTCGGTGCGCTGCTGCACCTGGTTGTTGTTGAGCTCGGCAAACTGCTGCGGCCGCTTGAAGGAGTCGGGGAAGAAGGGCACCGGCTTGGTGTCCAGCAGGTTGGCCAGGTCGTTCTGCAGGTAGGCGGCCTCTTCCTTGTTGTTGGCTACGACCAGGTGATGGGGCAGGCCGCGCTGCAGGGCTGCCGCCAGGACAAAGGCTTCCTGGGCACCCACCAGGCCGTTGAGTTGCAGCCGGGCGGGCGTGTCCCCTTGCAGGGCATCAGCCAGTTGGTTCAGCCGGGCGTCCTGCCGGTATGCATCCAGCAGGCGCTTGAGATTTGATTCCACAGGTGGCAAAAATACGATCCGGAAAACTAACAGCCCAGCGGTCGAATAGTTGGGCGGATAAAAACGCTACCTTGAGAGGGAGTTGGTCGCAGCGGTTTACCTTTTGGGCATGCTGCAACACCTTATATTATGTCTATTGGGTAATCCTCAACGCGAATGGCTAAGAGCCAACATTTAATCATCCACACTAAAATCCTACATGCGATGTTGAAATCGAAATGGTTTATGACCGCCCTGATCGGGCTGCTTCCTTTATTTACTATGGCCCAGGCTGCCCTGACCGGCAGCTGGCTGATGAAACAAGAGACCCCTGACGGCGTCTGGCAGGCGAAATTCGTCATGCAGGACGACGGCACCTACACAGTGGACCTCGGCAATGACGGCTCGGTCGAGGTGCGCGGAAAGACCGAATTCAACGGCGATCAGGTCACCGTCTGGGATACGGGCGGAGAGAACGCCTGCGGCTCGGACAAGAAAGGCGTGTACGCCTACAAGATAGAAGGGGATATGCTCACCCTCAGCCGCATCAAGGACGATTGCGAAGGGCGCGGTGGTCCGGACGGCGTGATGCGCATGCAGCGAATGTGATCCGCATCACCGGTACCTTCCCGGCCGGCTTGTAGTTTTGCAACAAAACCGAACTATGCACTGGTCTGTCTATTTGATCGTATTTGTCGGGCTCCTGCTGGCCTTTGCCTGCACGGGGCAGCGCGCTTCCACGAAGTTTACGGAAGTGCTTCCGGTTGGAGATTACAAAGCCTTGCTTTCCGAAAAGCAGGGCGAGGTGCAGCTGCTGGACGTGCGCACGGCACGGGAGTATGCGGCCGGCCACATCGAGGGTGCGCAAAACCTGGACGTGCTGGACAAGTCGTCCTTTGCGGAAGGCATCCAAAGGCTGGATCCCGCCAAGCCGGTCATGCTCTACTGCCGCAGCGGCCGCCGCAGCGCCAACGCATCGGCCTTGCTGGAGAAGAAAGGCTTTACCGAGATCTACGACCTGAAGGGCGGCTTTGTCGCCTGGTCGGCCCAGAACTGACGAAACGGTTATTCCAAGTCGCGAGCGGCCGTGTGAATTCCACGCGGCCGCTTGCTTTTTATGCCGGCCGGCCGGCCGGGTACTGCTTCCGAAAAGGTCTGGCAGTGCTCCAACCTTTTCCCGCGGGGATGTATTCGACTCGAAGGGGCTTGGGGACACCTCCATCCGTTCGTAGCCGGTATAAACATTTACCGGCCAAAGCTGTTGAGGTTTGGAATTAAAACGCAGAGTGCTTGGCCAAGAAAGTTGTTGTCATCGGTTCCGGCTTTGCCGGTCTGTCTGCTGCCACCCATTTAGCCGATGCCGGCTATGCAGTTACCTTGCTGGAAAAAAATGAAGTTCCCGGCGGGCGGGCGCGCCAGTTCGAGGCCGGGGGATTCGTCTTCGACCTGGGGCCCAGCTGGTACTGGATGCCCGATGTGTTCGAGCAGTATTTCGCGCACTTCGGCAAATCGCCGGCAGACTACTACGAGCTGGTGCGGCTGGATCCTTCGTATCAGATCTACTTCGGGCAGAACGAATTGATGCAGGTGCCCGCGGGCCTCGAGGCGCTGGAGGAGCTCTTCGAGCGCTACGAGCCGGGGAGCCGGCCCAGGCTGCGGCGCTTCCTCTCGGAAGCGCAGTACAAATACGAGGTGGGCATGCGCGATTTTGTGCAAAAGCCCGGCCACAGCATTTTTGAATTTGCCGACCTGCGGGTGCTCAGCAGCCTGTTTCGCCTGCAGATGTTCCAGTCCATGTCGTCTCATGTACACAAGCTCTTTTCCCATCCGCAGCTCATTCAGTTGCTGGAATTTCCCGTGCTCTTCCTCGGTGCCACGCCGGAGAAAACCCCGGCCCTGTACAGCCTGATGAACTACGCCGATATGGCGCTGGGCACCTGGTATCCCATGGGGGGCATGCACAAGATCGTGGAGGGCATGGTGAACCTGGCCCGCGACAAAGGCGTGGACATCCGGCTGGGGGAGGAGGTGGTGCGCATCGACGTGCCGAACGGGCGGGCCCGCCTGGTGCAGACGCGCAAGGGCGAATACCCGGCCGATGTGGTAGTGGGCGGTGCGGACTACCACCATGTGGAGCAGCAGCTCCTGCCGGCCGCCAAGCGCCACTACTCGCCCGGCTACTGGGACAAGCGCACCCTGGCGCCCTCCAGCCTGTTGTTTTACCTGGGCGTGGACAAAAAACTGGGCGGTCTGCTGCACCACAACCTCTTTTTCGACGAGGATTTTGCGCAGCACGCCATCGAGATCTACGAACGGCCCCAGTGGCCGAGCAAGCCGCTCTTTTACGTTTGCGCGCCTTCGGTGACGGATCCGTCGGTTGCTCCGGCCGGCAGGGAAAACCTGTTCATTCTCGTACCTTTAGCACCGGATCTGGAGGATACCGACGAACAGCGCGAGCGCTATTACGATATCGTGATGGACCGGCTGGAGCGGCTCACCGGGCAGGACATTCGCCCGCAAGTGGTGTACAAGCGCTCCTTTGCCCATCGGGATTTCGTGCGGGACTACCACGCCTTCAAGGGCAATGCGTACGGCCTGGCAAATACGCTGTTCCAGACCGCTTTTTTGAAACCCAAATTGCGCAGTAAAAAGGTCGAAAACCTGTTTTTTGCCGGTCAGTTGACCACGCCGGGGCCCGGCGTACCGCCTTCCCTCATTTCCGGCGGGGTGGTGGCCCGCGAGATTGCCCGGCTGCTCCCTGCGCAATAAACCGAGAAACACCAAAGCCACAACACTATGCTCGATCTGTACAGCCGCACCTGTCACGAATGCAGCCAGCTGATCACCAACCGGTACAGTACCTCTTTTTCACTGGGCATTCGCGCCTTTCACAAGCGCTTTCAGAAGCCCATCTATGCCATCTACGGCTTCGTGCGTTTTGCCTATTATATCGTGGATACCTTCCACGACCACCCCAAGGAAAGCCTCCTGCAGCGTTTTCGCGAAGATACCCACCGGGCCATCGGGGAGCGCATCAGCCTCAACCCGGTGCTGCAAGCTTTTCAGGAGACGGTGCACACCTACCGGATCGAGCGGGAGCTCATCGACGCCTTCCTGGACAGCATGGAGATGGACCTGCACCACTCCCGCTACGAAGACGGCCTGTACGAGCGCTACATTTACGGTTCGGCCGAGGTAGTGGGCCTGATGTGCCTGCGCGTATTCTGCGAGGGCGACGACGCCATGTACCGGCGACTGAAAGCCCCGGCCTGCAGTCTGGGCTCGGCCTTTCAGAAGATCAACTTCCTGCGCGACATGAAATCCGATTTCGACGAGCGCGGCCGGGTGTATTTTCCGGGTGTAGACTTTACGCGCTTCACCAACGAAGACAAAAAGCAGATCGAGCAGGACATCAAGAAGGACTTTGACGACGCCTACAAGGGCATCGTACAGCTGCCGAAGGGCGTGCGCTTTGGGGTGTATCTGGCATACGTGTATTACATCAATCTGTTTCAGAAGATCAAGAGTTCGCCGGCCACCCTGGTACAGCAGGAGCGCATTCGCGTGCCGGACAGCCGCAAGATGGTCCTGCTGGTGAGCAGCGCGGTGCGGGATCAGCTGGGATTGCTATGAGCCAGACCGGAGGCATATCGCTGAGTCGCCGCCCCTGGCTGCGTTGGTTGTGGTGGCCCCTCGCCCTGGCGGGCGTCCTGCTGCTGTGGGAATGGGATGCTGTAGCCCGGCAGAACCTCCTGCTGGAGGTCGGTCGCATCCGCTTGCTGCCCTGGCTCGAATCGCCCTATACCTATTTATACCTGCATGCCTTCACCCTCGTTCCGGTGTTGCTGCTCAGCTTCGACCGGAAGGTACACTACTACACGGAGTGGAAATACCTGCTTCCGGCTATTGCATTGGTGGGCGGCCTGTTCATCGCCTGGGATGTGTATTTCACCCAGCGGGGCGTGTGGGGATTCAACGAGCGCTACCTCTCCGGGCTGTACCTGCTCAACTTGCCCGTGGAGGAATGGCTGTTCTTCTTCTCGGTGCCCTTTGCCTGCGTGTTCATCTACGAATGCCTGAATGCCTATGTGTCCCGCGATTTGCTGGGTGTTCTGGAGCCCTGGCTGTCGTATGGGCTCACAGCGCTTTTCCTGGGGGTTGGTCTGCTTCGGCTGGACCACCTCTACACCAGCACCACCTTTTTGTTGTCGGGGGCCTTCATGGGTTTTCACCTGTTGTTCGTACGGGGGATGGCCCGCGGCCGCTTCTACCTGGCCTTTCTGATTTCGGTGCTGCCCTTCCTGCTGGTCAACGGCGTGCTCACGGGCGGGTTTACGGAGCAGCCGGTGGTCATCTACAATCCGGACGAATACCTGGGCGTTCGCCTGGCTTCCATACCGGCCGACGATCTGGCATATTCCTTCCTGCTGCTATTTTCCTGCACTACTTTATTTGACTTTTTCCGGGGAAAGGCCTATCTTTGAAGTCCGCGCTAAAATGAAGGTCTTCCTTCAGCATCGCGGTGCATATCTTTCACAACTGTCCTTTCAAAGGACTATCGTGAACGCGTGACTTCTTCACGCCTTAGTCCCAGACATAGATGCGGCACAGTTCAGTCTAGTTCGTTTCCGATCTAGCTTCCGTTTTTCGCTCCTTCCGAAATTATTTTCGAAATTATTTCGTCCGGGGCTTGCGCGGCATCAAAAAGGGGATTACTTTTGCACTCGCTTTTCGAATGAGGGAAGCGATCAAGACGAGAACACAGGCGGTTTTCGGAAGCGAAGGCCGCAAGAAATAGGGGCC
>JAJDFU010000030.1 GCA_020528935.1 Saprospiraceae bacterium
CTGTGGGAATGTCAACTAGGCGGGCTGTGAAAATGCCGTCCAACAGGTTGTGCATGATCACTTCTGTGAGGTTGATGGTCGAGGTGTCCAGAGGGTTCTTGAACAGGGCGTGGTTCAGTGGGGGATTGGGCGTCATCTGCTCGGTAGCTACCGCGATGGCCTGAGCTTCAACGCTGCCGATCTCAATGGGCAAGCGGCGGTTGCCGCCTACTTCGCCCAGCACGACGGCGTAGTTTTGCGATTGGGTTACGCTGTGTGAAAGGGCCACGATATCCAGTTCAATTTTCCTCATGACGCAGGCTTTGCAGTGATCTTCCGATTGGAGCGCGTGAAATTTACAACGAAAAACAAATTTTCTCAAACCTTCAGGCGGGTTGCTCCCGACCTTTGGCCTGATTCCACAGCCGGTCCATTTCCTCCAGGCTCATCTCTTTCAGGTCGCCTTCTGCATGGGCCTCGATGTATTCAAATCGCTTTTTGAACTTTTGATTCACCCGCTCCAGAGCGGTTTCGGGATCGATCCCCTCGAAGCGCGCGTAGTTGATCAGGGAGAAGAGCACATCGCCGAATTCCTCCTCCCGCCGGCGGGCGGAGGCCTGTTTGTCCTGCAGGGCTTCCCGCATTTCGCGCATTTCTTCTTCCACTTTGGCCCAGACCTGTTCCTTGTTTTCCCATTCGAAGCCCACCTGTTTGGTCTTTTCCTGCATGCGGTAGGCTTTGATCATAGCAGGCAAACTACCGGGCACCCCCGCCAATACCGATCCCTTGCCCTCGCGCAGTTTGAGCCGTTCCCAGTTTTGCTTCACCTCCTCTTCGTTCTGTACGCTCGCGTCGCCGTAAATGTGCGGATGGCGTTTGACCAGTTTATCGCAGACGGCCTGCAGGGCATCGGCTATGTCCCAGGCCTTCTTTTCGGAAGCTATTTTGGCGTAAAAAACCATGTGGAGGAGCAGATCGCCGATCTCCTCCTTGATGCCGTCCAGGTCTTCCTCCAGCAGGGCATCGGCCAGTTCGTAGGTTTCTTCTATGGTGAGGTTGCGCAGGCTCAGAAAGGTTTGCTTGCGGTCCCAGGGGCACTGCTCGCGCAGCTCATCCATGATCGTGAGCAGCCGGGCAAATGCATCGAGTTTCTTCTGCATGAAAGTGTTAAGTTTGCGTGTGAACAGGGCAAGGATCAAACCGGTCGGCTGATGGCCCTGTTTTCTTTACAAATGCAATGGTTTTATGGAATTCCTGTATGTTCTGGGCATCGTTTTCGGATTTTTCGGTCTGGCATTCGCCATGATCAACATCCGCCATATCGTCACGGGCAATGAGTTTCGGGGCACTTGCGCCACCAACAACCCCATGCTGAAAAACCAGGTCGGCGACTGCGAAGTATGTGGAAAAACCGCCGAGGAGACCTGCAAAATGCCCGATGCCAAAGACCGCAACCTTTCCTCGCCGCAGCGAACAGCCTAGAAAGTTCCCAGCGAAAGCATCACCAAATTACAAGCTACTTCCGGGAAAATGCCGTTTTCCCGGGCCAGCTCCATGAGCGTCCGGTTTTCCGTGCCGGGATTGAAGATGATCCGTTTTGGCTTCAGGCTCAGTAGGTAGTCGTAGTATTCCTCTTGCCGGCGTGGATTCAGGTACAGGGAAACGGTGTGTATATCTTCCAGATGGGGCATGCCGTGCTGAATGGGTATGCCCTGAATATCGCCCTTGTGCACGCCAACGGCCACCACCTCGTGGCCGGCAGCCAGCAGCCGCTGTACAGCGGCATAGGAGGCCCGGTCGGGATTGAGTGAGGCGCCCAGTACCAATGTCTTTTTTCCTTCCATGCCATTGCCGTTTATCAGATCAGCAAGCGCACCGGATCTTCGAGCATCTCTTTGAAGCTCTGTAGGAACTGCGCGCCCGTAGCGCCGTCCACGGCGCGGTGATCGCAGGAGAGGGTTACCTTCATGCGATGGCCTGCAGTGATTTCGCCTTGTTCTACGAATGCTTTTTCAACAATGCCGCCAAAGGCCAGAATACAGGAAACCGGAGCAATAATGAAGGCCGGAAAATACTCGAATGCGACCATGCAACGGTTGGACACGAGAAAGGGAATAACCTACAGCACTTCTGGCAGAAA
>JAJDFU010000623.1 GCA_020528935.1 Saprospiraceae bacterium
CCAAATCAACTGGAAAACCAACCGGGCCATCGCCGATGCGCGCCAAAACCAGGAGCGCGAACTGGCCTACCTGACCGCCGAATCTGATCTGTTGCGAAAGCAATCGGCCGACGAACAGGCCGCACACAAAAACCAGATGAAGGAAGCCCGGGCGGAGGCGGAAGAGCAGATCGCCCAATACCGGCGCGAAGCCCAGGAAGCCCGGCAGGCCAGCCTGGAAGAGATCGCCCGCGCCGAAAAGGAAGCTTCGGATGAAGTGTACGAGGCCCGGCAGAAGGCCCGGGAACAGATCAACCAGGTCAAGGAGAATACTGCGGCAGAGATCGCCCGGGAACGCCAGCGCTATCAGGCCGAAAAGGAGAAGCTGGAACGCGAGCTGAACGATCTGAAGGCCCAGATCGAGAAAGCAAAGCAAAGCCTGCAGAAAGCGAACGGTAGCGGCAAGGGCAAGGACTGAATCTGCGAAGTCGCCCGAAAAAACGCAGCCTGATAAACCGGTAAACGCCTTCCCGCGTTTCTTGCCATATTTGTGCCTGAAAAAAGCATGCCACCCATGATGAAGCTACTGCGGTACGTCACTTTCCTGTTTCTGTTTTCCTGCCCGCTTCTGCTTTGGGCCCAGAGCGGGCCGGGCTACGAGATTGCCGTGCAACTCGACGGTTTCGAGCAGGACGAGCTCTATCTGGGCTACTACTACGGCAACAAGCAATTCTTGCGCGATACGGTGCGCCGGCGCGACGACGGGCGCTTCGTGTTCCGGGGCGAGGACGAGCTGCCCGGCGGCGTTTATCTGGCCGTCATGCCGCCCGACAACCAGTACTTCCAGTTCCTGCTCGACAAGGGCGAGCAGGAGTTCAGCCTGCAGGCCAGTACGGCGGATGTGACGGGCTCCATTCACTTCGAGGGTTCGCCCAATAATCAGGTGTTGTACGATTACCTCCGGTTTCTGGGCGAAAAGCGCTCCGCGGCCGAGGGCTTCCGGGCTGAATTGGAAACCGGAACCGAAGATGCCAGAACGGAAGAGCTGGAAGCCGCCCTGGAGGCCATCAACGAAGAGGTGCAGGCCTATCAGGAGAAGATCATAGCCGAACGGGAAGGCAGCCTGGTTGCTGCCGTGATCCAGGCCAACGTGCCGGTCTTCGTTCCCGACTTTGAGGGTGAGGAAGGCGAGGACCTGCAGATTAAAAAGTGGCGCTACAGCCAAAAGCACTATTTCGACCACATCGATCTGGCCGATCCCCGCATGTTGCGCACCCCCTTTCTTTTCGAGCGGGTGGATAATTACGTGCACAAGATGGTGGTCCAACATCCAGACACCATCGCACAGGCCATCGAGCGGGTGCTGGAGCAGATGAAACCCGCCGAAGAAACCTTCCAGTTCTATCTGGTGCACTACCTCAACGAGGCCGCGGGATCCAAGATCGTAGGCATGGATGCCGTGTACGTCCACCTGGTCAATAAGTACTACAAAACGGGGATCGCCCACTGGACCGAGGAGGAACAATTGGAAAAGATCCTGGAAAATGCCCGCGGCCTGGAACCCCTGCTCATCGGGAAAGTCGCCCCCGATATTCAGGTGCAGCGCCGCGACGGCAGCAAGATCCGCCTGCACGAGGTGGAATCGCCCTACACCGTGCTCTACTTCTGGCGCTACGACTGCGGGGTGTGCAAGAAGTCCACCCCACACATGAAAACCTTCTATGAAGCGTTCAAGGACAAAGGGGTCGCCCTGTTTGCCGTCTGCGCCAAGCTGACGGGTGAAGTGCCCGAATGCTGGGAATACATCGACGAGAACGGCATTCAGGATTGGCTTCACGCAGTGGATCCCTACAATCGCTCCGGCTTCATGAGCAAATACTACCTGAAGTCCACTCCGCAGGTGTATATCCTCGACGAAAACAAAAAGATCCTCTCCAAGCGCATCGGGGCCGAGCAATTGGGCGAGGTCATGGAACAGCTCATGGAGATCGAAGCAAGGAAAAAGGCCGGCGAGGGCTAATCCGTATGGGATAGCAACATTTTACAATGGTCCGGGTCTTAGATGCTGACAAGCATAGCTTCGTCAGTATTATCCTGACGATCCTGCGGATGTCAGCACTAAAGACCCTGACATAAGTG
>JAJDFU010000029.1 GCA_020528935.1 Saprospiraceae bacterium
TTGCAATTCGTCAGCCCTTCGGGCGGAAAATTCGGTGAATTTTCCGGGTTAAAAATATAACCCCCGGTTCCTGTATGGGCGCCGGGGGTTTTTCATAATATGATTTTTGGGTATTCCGCATGCAGACGGCAGACCATACATCGCTTGCGCTAGGGTATCCGGATGGTCTGCTACAGGGGCGGCGTATCTTCAGCCTGCCCGGTGTCCTACCGCTTCCGGCTCAGGTAGATGCCGCTGAGGATAAAGCCCAGCCCCAGCAGATGCCCCCAGCTGATGAGTTCGCCGTCCACAAAGCCCCAGCCCACGGCTACGATGGGAATGAGGTAGGCCACCGTAGAGGCAAAGACGGGCTGGGTGAGTTGGATGAGACGAAAAAAGACGAGCGAGGCCAGCACCGTGCCCACCAGGGCGAGAATGGCGATGTAGCCCAGGGCCTGCCAGCTGGCCCAGCCCTGCGCCATGACCGGCACAAAATCGGTGCTGAGCAGGTAGAGGAGGGCCGGTCCGCCGAACAGCACAAAGGAAACCGAACTGATGGTGAGCGAGCTTTGGTCCTTGAGGTAGGCACCCACGGTATTGCCGCTGATGCCGTAGCAGAGCGCCGCCAGAATGACCAGCAGGCTGTAGCCCCAGTCCGTCTGGCCGCCGGCGCCGCGGTTGAGCAGGATAAGCAGCACGGCACCCACCAGCCCCAGCAGTACGCCGGCCACTTTCATCCAGCCGGTACGGCTACCGAACAGCAGGATACCCAGGGAGAGCGTGAAAAGAGGGGTGAGCGAATTGAGGATGCCGGCTACCGAACTGCTGATGTGGGTTTGTGCGATGGCAAAGAGAAAGGCCGGTGCTCCGCTGCCGCACAGGCCCACGATGGCGAAATAGCGCAGCTTGCTCCAGTCGATGCGTTGCAGGCGGTATAGAAAGATGGGCAGAAAGGCCAGAGCCGAGATCACGATGCGCAGGGCACCCACCTGGGTGCCGGAAAAGACCAGCAAGCCCTTTTTGATGAGGATGAAGGAACTGCCCCACACCAGGCTGAGCCCCAGCAGGATGAGCCAGGGCAGCCAGGGGCTGTTGGCGAGCTTCTTCCGGGCAGCAGGGGCTGTTTTGACCATGGCGCTGCGAAGGTAGGGAAGTTCCCCGGTACAATCACCTGCATTACCCAAGCTCGTTTTACCGGTTCACTTTGATAAGCTGTAGGGACAGACTCCCTTCTCCTTCGGGATTCATCGCAAGACCGTCACCTCGCCGCTGGCTTGCTTGACCTCGCCGTAGAGGTCCTCATATTCGATGAGATAAACGTACACGCCGGTATTGACCGGCTTGCCGCGGGCACGGCCGTCCCAGGCGGCATCCGCTCCGCGCGCCTCGAAAAGGCGGCCGCCGTAGCGATCGAAGATCTGCATGCGACGCAGGGTGAAATAGCGGCCCAGGGGCTGGAAAAGATCGTTGCGCCCGTCGTCGTTCGGAGAAAAGGCCGTGGGGATATACATCTGTTCGTCCTGGCGGGCTACGTCTATGCGGTACAGCAGGCTGTCCGTACAGTCCCCGTTGGCGGCCCACAGCAGGATCTCGCCGCTGAGGAGCGGATCCACCTGCACCTGGGGGCAGTCGGTACAGTTCAGCTCCAGGGAGCCGCTTTGGACCTCCCAGCGATAATCCTGGGCCAGCAGGCCGGGCTGGAGGGTAAGCGGCTCGCCTACCTGGGCCTCGTAGGTGAGTGGCACCGGCCGGGGCTGCGGCTCCTCCAATACTTGCAGCCCGGTAAGCAGGAAGGTATCGCTACTCACCTCATTCTCGGCAAGGAGTTGCACGGTGTACATTCCGGGCTGCTCGAGGCACAGTTCGAAGCCGGTGGTGCCGGGCGGCAGCGTGCGGGTGATCCCGTCCACGGTGTAAGACAGGCTTGCGCTGCCGGGGCTGCTCCGGCTTTGCAGCTCAAAACACTGGCCCGTCCACCCGGTTTGCCGGGCGGCCGCCAGCCCTGCCTGAACCTGGGGCAGCCCCTCGACCTCGTAGCGGCAGGGATCCGGGCGGGGGGGAGCCTCGCCCACGATTGCCGCAGTGTGAGACCCGAGCTGACGGCGCAGAACCACACCACGCCAGACAGGACAC
>JAJDFU010000587.1 GCA_020528935.1 Saprospiraceae bacterium
CAAAGATCACGGCCAGGCCCAGACCAAAGGCCGTGTTTACGGTTTTAGAAACGGCCAGGTACGAGCACATGCCCAGGAAGTAGGCAAGCACCAGGTTCTCGATAAAGGCCGCTTTGATGAAAATATTGGAGAATTCTCCCATGGGAAGAGGCTTTTCAGTTTGAAGCTACTCGTGAGCAGCCGAGATTTTAGGATACGTCTACGAGCTTGGTGTTGTAGCTGCGCTGGATCCAGATGAAAATTCCAATGATGAACATGGCCGCTGCGGGCAGCACCATCAGGTTGTTGTTCACGTACCAGCCGAAGAAGGCATTGTCGGTCGTGTTGATCAGATAGCCGGCGGTGGGGCCAATGATCTTGAGCTCGATCGGGCTGCCGGCAAAGAGCGTACCCTTGCCGAAGATCTCGCGCACCACGCCTACGGCAATGAGGATGAGCCCGTAGCCCAGGCCGTTGCCGATGCCGTCCAGGAAGGACCGCCACGGCTTATTGGCCATGGAAAAAGCCTCCAGTCGGCCCATCACAATGCAGTTGGTGATGATGAGGCCGATGTAGACCGAAAGCTGTTTGTACACCGGATAGTTGAGGTAGCGCAGGGTGAGCTCCACCACCGTCACCAGGCTGGCAATAATGACCAGCTGAACGATCATGCGCACCTGTTTGGGAATGTAGTTGCGCAACATGGATGTGAACAAACTGGAAAAGCCGATCACAAAAACAACGGCTATGGCCATCACCACCGACGGATAGACCAGCGAGGTTACGGCCAGGGCCGAGCAAATGCCGAGCACCTGTACGGTAATGGGATTGTTGTCGTTGAGCGGGTCGGTGATGAGCTTGCGTTCCTTTTTGCCAAAGGGAAGCATGGGTTCTCT
This sequence comes from Saprospiraceae bacterium, assembly GCA_020528935.1. GTDB lineage: Bacteria > Bacteroidota > Bacteroidia > Chitinophagales > Saprospiraceae > JAJDFU01. Next base: position 876 of record JAJDFU010000587.1, read on the forward strand.
TGTCACCTTCTCCTTTACTGCTGTTTCTGCCATGGTCTGATATCGCTTGTGAAGGCTCCGCAGAGCCTTCCGTTTTTCATTCTTCTGTCTGGATCAACATGCCTTGCTGGCTGTTGGATCGCAGATCTTCAAAATAAGGTTCGTAGTATTTGATGCCGCGGTACAACATTTCCGTGACGCCGTCTGCTGTCACGGTAGCACCACTGATGCCGTCGACCTCGTGTTGGGGATCGCGGGCACCGCCCTTGCGCACCGTCACGGAGACGTACTCGCCCTCGTCGTAAATTTCCTTGCCCTTGAACTGTGCCGGAAAGGCCGGATTGTCCTTGATCTCGGCGCCCAGGCCGGGAGTTTCTCCCTTGTGGTCGAAGCTGGCGCCGGCAATGGTGTTGAGGTCTTCCTTCAGGGCAATGTTGCCCCAGATCTCGTCCCACAGGCCGTTGCCGCGCACCGATACGATGTAGTAGCCATTGCCGTCCTGCTCGTACACGTATAGCGGCAAGCGGCGCTCCGCCTCGGGCTTCTTGCGCTCCTTGGCCATGTCAATATCTTCGGCTTTCAGCCCCTCGATCACCTCGCCCTCCATGTTGAGAGCGTACTGCGTGACCTTTTCCTCAAAAATACGGAGCACATCCTGATCGCTCAAATCACTGACGGTATTTCCACCGGGCAAATAATCGCTCACCGCCGAAAGGATGGCCCGCTTGTTGAAGATGTCTTCATTCTGGGCGGCCTTCTCGGCCGTAGCCTCCCGGATTCCGGTGAGTGCAATGGCCACCACACTGGTGAGGATCACGACGAAAATGAGAATATAGCGCGTCGAATACACGGCAATTGTTTTTTGGGTTAAAAAAATTGTCCTCTAGCTCACTGCAGCCACCTTAGCCCGCTTCATGCGCCGGTTGATGTTCGCCTGAAGGACGTAGTGGTCAATCAGCGGCGCGAAGACATTCATAAACAAGATGGCGAGCATCCAGCCTTCGGGATAGGCCGGGTTCATCACCCGGACGATCATGCCGATGAATCCAATAAGAAATCCGTAGATCCACTTTCCGGTGGAGGTGGAGGAGGCCGTTACCGGATCCGTAGCCATAAAGGCCATGGCAAAGAGAAAGCTGCCCATGTAGAACTGAAAATACCAGGGCACCTCCATGAAGGGAGTGGCTCCCCACGCATTCAGGATCAGCGCCATGGTGGCGGCACCGAAGATCATGGACACCATGATGCGCCAGCTGGCTATGCCCGTAAGGATCAGGAAGAGAGCGCCCAAAATAATGAGCGGCTTGCTGGTCTCCCCGATGGAGCCGGGGATGGTTCCCCACAGCATGGCCCCTTCGCTATAGGCCTGAGTGACATTGTCCCATCCGCCCTGAAAGGCCAGGGAAAGCGGGGTGGCCCCGGAATAGCCGTCCACGACGGGAACGCCGCCCTCGCCGAAGGTACTCCAGCCAACACCGCTGAAGATCCAGTCGAAGAAACCGGCTCCCCAGCCATAGGCTTCGCTCACGTAGCTGGTATCCACTTTTTCCAGTCCGGCAATCCAGACTTCATCACCGGAGATAAAGGTCGGGTAGGCGAAAAAGATGAATACCCGGGACAGCAAGGCAATGTTGAGCACGTTCATGCCGGTGCCTCCAAAAGCCTCTTTGCCGATCCAAACGGCGAAGGCCACCGAGATGGCGAGAATCCACAGCGGGATGTCCGGCGGCATGATGAGCGGTATGAGCGCCCCGGATACCAGAAAACCCTCTTCGATGCCGTGCCCCTTCTTGTAGGCGTAGTAAAACTCGATGCCCAGCCCCACCACGTGCGTAACCACGAATATGGGGATGAGTTTGATGAGGCCATAGGCGATCTTGAGGTGCAGGGCTTCCAGGTAGCCCGTGTACATGCCCAGTGCCGCAAAATGCTGGTGCCCGATATTCCAGGTACCGAACAGATAGCACAGCTGAAGGGCCAGCACTACGTGCACCATGGTGCGCTTCAGGTCCATGCCGTCGCGAATGTGCACACCGCCCTTCGTAGTGAAATTTGGCGTAAATGCAAAGGTGAAAAAACCGTCGTAGAGGGTGTGCAGGAACGGCTGCTTCTCCTTGTCCGGCTCAATGCGTTCAAAAAAATTCAGCAATGCCTTCTTCATGGTCAATGGTCCACTTTCATTCAGTCTTTGTCGCAATATAGCTGCTACCCTTGTTCCCGCATGGTATCCAGTCCCATGCGAAGAATTTGCTGCAAGGGCTGTTTGGATGTACAGGCAAATTCACAGAGGGCGACATCTTCCTCGCTCAATTCGTAAATGCCCAATCCTTCCATACGCTCGAAATCGTTGATGAGGATAGCCTTCATCAAATGCTGGGGGTAAATATCCATGGGGAGCATTCGTTCGTACTGCCCGGTCACTACAAATGCCCGTTTTTCCCCGTGGGTATTGGTGTCGGCCTCAAACTTCAGGTCCGGGAACAGGAAGTTGGGAAAGGTCCGGGAGGTGGTGGGGCGGAGCTTGCCCGGAACCAGCCAGCCAAACATTTCGAAATAGTCACCCTCCTTGATCACAGTGACCTGGTCATCGTAGAAGCGGAGGTAATCCTCCGAAGAGAGCTTTCTGCCGGACAGCACGTCGCCGGAGATGATGCGCACATGATCGTGCGCCAGGTTGCCCTCGAGCAATTCCTTGATGCTGGCCCCTTGCAGGGTGCGCACGTAGCGGGGCGTTTTAAGCTCGGCTCCTACCAGGGCAAGGACGCGTTCCGGCAGGTACTTACCCTCCAGGAAAAGCGTGCCCAGGGTAATGACTTCCTGTACGCCCAGCGTCCAGACCTTCTCGCCCGGGCTGATGGGGTTGACGTGGTGGATCTGGACGCCCACATTACCCGCCGGGTGCTTGCCCCGAAACCAGTGCTTCTGCACACCCTCCGCAGCGGTGAAGGCTTCGGAAGGAGCGCGGTCGCCGCGCGCATCCAGGCCCAGATGTACATCGCCATCGGTGAGCTTGGCCAGTACATCCAATCCGCGCTGAAAGGCCTTCTCGCGCCCGGATACCACTACCCGGGCATCCGGTGCGAGTGGAGCGGTGTCAAAAGTAGAGATGAATATGTCGCGTGGAGCCTCTTCCGGATCGGGTACCACATCGAAAGGACGCTGCCGAATGAGCGGCCATGCCCCGCTGTCCAACAGGAATTGCACCAGCTCCTCCCGGCCGGCCCGGTTCAGGTCCGGCAGCTCGTAGGTCCGGTGCCTTTGTTCCTTGTCGGCCAGCAAGACGACCTCGGCAATAGAGCGCTTGGCCCCCCGCCTGATGTCAATGACCTCGCCGCTCACCGGAGCGGCGTATTTGATGTTCGGACGCTTTTTGTCAAAAAACAGGATATCGCCCGCCTTTACGGATTGTCCTTCCTCGACCACCATCTTGGGAATAGGACTGATTCCGATGAAGTCGGGAGGCAAAACGGCAAAGCGGTTGATCTGCACAGGCACTACCTCCTCCGACTCGATTTCGCCTTCCAGCAAAATATCGTGGCCGCGTTTGAGATCGGTGAACGGATAGCCGTTGACATATTCCGGCAGACGCCTGCCGACGATATGGTCCATGCTGGGCAGCAGAGAAAGCCCCACTTCATTGGGATCGGCCCCCACATTGCGGGCTTCGATGGCCAGCAGATTGTCCGAAACGATCACGATCAATGCAAAGATGACCAGCACCGCTACGGCCAGGAGCCCGTAAAAAAGCAGATTGTTGCCTCCTTCGGCTTCCGCGCCCTGTGCCCAAAGGCTTTGTGCCGAAAACAGCAAAGCCAGTACCGAAGTGGTTTTTCCTGAAATGCCCTTCATGCTTCTTTCCAAGTTGGTTAGAATTCGCGGCTGGAAAGCCCGTTCTCACTAGGTTTCAAAATTCACCGCAAATATAGCAACCTTTACCACTATACACGAGACAGGCTTTTTATTAGTTCAATGTGATTTTTTATTTAGATTGAGTCTAAATAACTGGCTTTGCTGCTGATTATGAACCACTTACACGGCTATCCATTTCGCTAAATCGCTTGCAGCCGGTAGTGTTTTCGCCACTCCAGCCACCCGCCCACGGCAATGACAGTGTAGGCGGCCATGAGAAGTGCATAGAGGTACAGTTCCCGCAGGCTGTACAGGCCCACGGATGCGGCATCAATAACGATCCAGTACCACCAGTTTTCCAGCACCTTCCGGGTGACCAGATAAGTAGCCAAAAAGCTGAAAAGGGTGGTAGGTGCATCCACCCAGGGGTATTCGGCATCGGTGTACCGGTGCAGGGCCCACCCCAGCAAAGCGGACAGGGCCAGCGCCAGGACAATCCAGCGCAGGTGCCGGCGCCAGGACCACCGGCGAATGTGCAGGGCCGCTCGTGCAGGGCCGCCTGCTCGCCAGCTGTACCAGCCGTAGGCGGCGGCCAGGAGGTAGTACACGTACAGTCCCGATTCGGCGTAGAGCTTGCTCTGGGCAAAAAGAATGACGCTCAACAGGCCGTTGAGCCCGCCGAACAGCCAACACCAGATGTTCTCCCGGGCGGCGAGCACCACGTAGGCCAGCCCGGCCAGCACGGCAGTTGCCTCCAGCCAGCTCATGGCGATGACCGCTTGTCCGATTTGCTCCCATGCGCTTTGCAGCTCCATATCCTCACTCATTCCGGAACATTCGATGCATGTTCCGCCCTTCGGGCTGACGAATTGCACAATTTTGAACATCAACAAATGTGGACTGTCCTTATACAAAGCAAAAGCCGGCCCGGTTTTCTGCCTTCGCTCTGCGAGCCGCCGATAGCTATACCCGTTGCGAAGTGGTTTGGGCGTTTTCACTACCCCAAACCCTGCGCCATGGGGAATGCTGATCCATGACGATCCTGCGGATGTCAGGACAGGGTGCGAAAGGGTTCCCAAACCATTTCGTCGTCAGGTACTGTCTTCCTTTGCGTGCATCCCCGCGAATAAGGCGGGGAAATGCAAGGCGGGCAGGCTCCGGAGATTCCTGCCCGCGAAGGGGGGTATCTGTTCTTACACCGGCCGGGGGCCGCCGATCAGTTTTCGATATCGAAGGTGTACGTCAGCTGCTCGAAAATGGGTCCGCCCTGGGGATGTTCGGCTTCCAGAAAAATGTCGATGACGATTTCCTCGGCCTCTTCCTTTTCAGCACTGTCGAAGACGACCTCAATGGCTCCCTTGCTCCCCGGGTTTACCGGATGGCGCGGATAATCCACCGTGGTGCATTCGCAGGCGGAGACCAGGTCGATCTTCACCGGCACATCGCCCTTATTGGTGAAGGTAAAGGTGTGTGTGCGCTTCTCCCCCCGTTTGACGGTTCCGAAGTCGACCTCCCGCTCCGCAAAGATCATAACGGGCAGGCCCTGCAGGCTTTTACGGCCGTGCG
>JAJDFU010000639.1 GCA_020528935.1 Saprospiraceae bacterium
GATTATCACCCGCAAAGACCAAAGGAAGGGTGCAGCGTTGCACCAAAGGGCAAAAAATCACGGCAAACTACGCTGGAACGCTTCCCATTCACTCTCGCTGGAGTCGAAGGTCGTATCGCAGCCCCGCTCGTCGGCCTGGGTGTTGATGTTCTCCACGCGATTGTCGGGATTGGGGTGGGTGCTCAGGAACTCGGGCACGGGGGTGGAGCCCATCTGGTCGGTCAGCTTCTGGAAAAAACTGGCGGCTCCGTTGGCGGCGTATTCCGTGCCGCAGAGGTAGATGACGGAGTAGGTGTCGGCCTCGGTCTCGTCCTGGCGGCTGAACTGCAGGGAGACCAGCGAGGCCAGAATGTCGGCGATCTGGGTGTTGGCCTGGTTGCCCAGCAGCACCTCCAGCAGGATGGAGATGCCGTAGGCCTTGGTGAGCTGATCGGTGCTGTGGCGGCGGTCGGCATGGGCCATCTCGTGCCCCATCACGCCCACGAAGTCGTCCTTTTCATCCAGGAACCGGATCAGGCCGGTGTACACGAAGATGTAGCCCCCGGGCGCGGCAAAGGCGTTGAGGGTGCCGGGGTCGTCGATGAGGTACACCTCCCAGGGAAACTCGTCGGCATAGCGCACCTGGCCGGAGGCCAGGATGTCGTCGCGGATGTCCTCCAGGTAATTGTAGGCCTGGGGGTATTGGCTGCGGGGCAGTATGGGATACTCCTGCGGATTGGCCAGCACCTCGTCGCGCAGCTGGGCACCCAGCGCAATGTCGTCCTGGATGGAAAAGAGGTTGATATCGCCATCGTCACAGGCACTCAGGGTGAGGGTCAGAGCTAGCAGCAGGGCAAGGGTGCGCAGCATGGCGTGTGTGTTTTTAGGTTAGACGTTCGGTAGCGTTCTCGGTCTTGTCAAGTAGAAACTCCTGATTACAACGTCGAATGGTACAGGCTGGTGCGCCGGGATCTCAGCAAGAGGTTTTCGATAGGTGATTGGGCAAATGGAATACGAGTGAATTGTATATCTGCAGCAGGCGTATTTCGCTGTACGCAGCGTCTCTTGACCGCCTGCCTGCTCCTACTCCAGGCCTTCCAGCCAGGCTTCGAAGGATGTGGGCAGGCTCTCGGCCCGGGCGCGGGCGGCGGTGGGCTCGAATCGAAAGGTGTAGGCCAGCACCGCGTCCAGCTCGTCGCGCAGCTCCAGGAAGTAGTCTTCGTGCAGCTTACCGGCCTTGCCCAGGATGTACCTGAGCCGGCTTACCACGTATTTGCTGAAGGTGCGCGAGCGGTGGGGCGGAAAGCGATGCAGCATATTTTCGTGGCGTTCAAAAGCCAGGCGCAGCACCTGCAGGCGGAGCTGTACGTCGCCCAGCTTGTCCTTTGTGGTCTTCACGTGCTCGCTGATGCGGCCGTTGCAGTAGCGCATGTCCATGAGCAGGTAGCCGGGGGTGTAGAAGCTGCCGGCGCCCTTCGGGATCTCCCGCTCGATGAGTTGGCGAAGCGATTCGGCCCGGCTCTCGGTCGTTTCACCTCCCTCCAGCAGCTGGAATACCAGCCGCTCCACCAGGGCCTCATCCTTGGCCACCAGGCGCAGCAGCAGCTTGTCCTTTTCCCGGCCCGGCATCTGCAGTATGGCCTCCTTCAGGTCCTTGGGGAGTTTGGGCATGAGCATGGGATTTTAAGCTCCCGCATCTTTCGATCTGGGAATGGATGCCGGGTGTGTCACGCGTGGATCAGGGGTGCCCGGCAACACGACAACCAAGAACCGGCCCGGGCACCAGCCCGAAACCGGCTCCTGATCGTTCCTGATTTAGGCTGCCGATACGGAGAAGGGCACAGCCACTTTCTCCCAGCGCAGGATGACGTCGTTCCCCTCGATGTAGAAGTCCATCTTTTCAGCCAGTTCTTCTTTCATCATGGGTTGCGCCATGACGCGCAGGGCGTCCTTGCCTTCCTGGTACTTGTAGGCACCCCACTGCTCGGCTTCCTCGTTGAAGATGACGGTCCATTCCGTCTCCGTGGGGCTGGTGAACAGGGCGTAGGTGCCGGCGGCCAGCTTTTTGCCGTTGACAATCACGTCATTGGAGACGGTCATGCGGGTGGCCTCG
>JAJDFU010000462.1 GCA_020528935.1 Saprospiraceae bacterium
TGGTTGTGGCCGGCTCCCTGCTTTGTGTTGGTGTCCGGGCCTTCCCGGGGGAGGCTGGGGGCGGGGTGGTAGGGGTGCATGTCCTTTCCGGCTATGGAGCCATCCATCTGATGCAGGGGGGAGGGATCGTCCAGCACCCAGAGGCTGCGCCCCTGGGTGGCGGCAATGGGGCTGCCGTTCTTCAGGGCCAGGTCGGTGATGGGCACGATGGGCAGGTTGCGCTGGAAGGGCTGCCAGTTTTGGCCGTTGTCGAAGCTGATGTACAGGCCGCTTTCGGTGCCGCAATAGAGCAGGCCCTCGCGGGCCGGATCGGCGCGCAGCACCCGGGTGAAGTGTTCCTCCGGAATGCCGCCGGTGATCCGGCGCCAGCTCTTGCCGTAGTCGGTGGTATGGTAGAGGTAAGGCGCGTAGTCGCCCAGCTTGTAGCGGGTGCCGGCCACGTACAGGCCGCCCGGGTGGAACGGATCGGGCTCCAGGCTGTTGATCATCATCCAGTCCGGCATATTTTTGGGCGTCACCTCGGTCCAGTTTTCGCCCCCGTCGCGACTCAGGTGGAGGAGGCCGTCGTCGGAGCCGGTCCACAGCAGGCCTTCCTCGTAGGGGCTTTCGCAGGCAGCGAAGATGGTGCAGTAGTACTCCACCCCGGTATTGTCCTTGGTGATGGGGCCGCCGGAGGGGCCCAGCTTGCTGCTGTCGTTGCGGGTGAGGTCGGGGCTGATGACCGTCCAGCTCTGTCCCCGGTCGGTGCTCAGGTGCAGGTGGTTGCTGGCTGCGTAGAGCTTCTTCGGGTCGTGGGGGGAGAAGAAAACGGGGAAGTTCCACTGAAAGCGGTACTTCATGCCTTCGGCCCCGTAACCCATGGGGTTGTCGGGCCATACGTTGATGGCCTGCTCCTGGCCGGTGGCGTGGTTCTTGCGGGTGAGGTAGCCGCCGTAGCTGCCGCCGTACACGATCTCGTTGTCGGCGGGGTCCACGGCGATGTGGGCGCTCTCTCCCCCGGCCGTGGGTTCCCAGTGCCGCTCGCCGATGCGGTTGCTTTCCGTACGATGCAGGATGCGGATGGTGCTGTTGTCCTGCTGGGCGGCGTAGATGCGGAAGGGGAAGTGATCGTCCGTGGTGACCCGGTAGAATTGGGCGGTGGGCTGGTTCTGGTAGGTGCTCCAGTTTTCGCCCCCGTCGAAGCTCACCTGGGCGCCGCCGTCGTCGCCGATGATCATGCGGTCGGGATCTTCGGGGGCGATCCACAGGTCGTGGTGGTCGCCGTGCGGGGCCACGTGGGGGGTAAAGGTCTTGCCGCCGTCGGTGCTCTTGTGGTAGCGCACGTTCATGACGTATACTACCTCTTCGTCTTGCGGATCGGCGATGATGCGGGAGTAGTACCAGGCCCGCTGGCGCAGGGCGCGGCTGTCGTTGATGCGCGTCCAGGTATCGCCGCCGTCATCGGAGCGGAATACGCCGCCCTCTTTCGCCTCGATGATGGCCCACACCCGCTCGGGCTTGGCGGGCGACACTGTAAGGCCGATGATGCCGATGGGGCCTTCCGGCATGCCGTCGCGTTCCATGAGGTTGGTCCAGGTATCGCCGCCGTCGGTGCTTTTCCACAGGGCAGAGCCTTCGCCTCCGCTCTCCAGGCTGTAAGGCGTGCGGCGAATGCGCCAGGTGCTGGCGTAGAGAATGCGGGGGTTGGTGGGGTCGAAGGTGAGATCCACGGCCCCGGCATCGGCATTGGCGAAGAGCACGCGATCCCAGGTGCGGCCGCCGTCGGTGCTGCGGTATACGCCCCGCTCTTCACTGGGTTTATACAGGTCGCCCATGACGGCGGCGTAAACCCGGTCCGGATCCTTGGGATGGATGCGTATGCGGCCAATGTGGCGCGACTTCTCCAGGCCCATCTGGGTCCAGCTCTTGCCGGCATCTACGCTTTTCCAGATGCCGTAGCCGAAGCTGACGTTGCCCCGCACGGTCTTTTCGCCTCCACCCACGTAGATGACGTTGTTGTCCCATTCGGATACGGCCACTGCTCCGATGGATCCGCCGAAGTAGCCGTCGGTGATGTTCTCCCAGCTGTTCCCGCCGTCTTTCGAACGCCACACCCCACCGCCGGCGGAGCCGAAATAGAAGAGATTGGGCTGCCCGGGCACCCCGGTCACCGCGCAGGAGCGGCCGCCCCGCCACGGTCCGATACAGCGCCATTCCAGGCTGTTGTAGAGGGTGTCGGGGAAAGCCACCTGAGCGATGGAGGCGGTAGTGGTGAAGAGCAGTGCGAAAAGCAGTGAACGAGCCATGAGTAGCGTTTGGTTGGTTGAAATGCCCGGCAAAATAGAAAAGCCCTGCAGTTTCCGCAAACTGCAGGGCTTTTCCGTGTGCGCGTTGTTGATTGCTCGTCAGTTTCGCTGAATCGCCACTTTGCGGGTGAGGCTCTGGTCGCCCTGCCGGATGTGCAGAAAGAACACGCTGCCGGCACTTCCCGACAGCGAGATCTTATCCCGGACCGGGCCGCTGAAGTCGCCCAGGTCGTACTGGTAAATGAGCCGCCCCTGGTCGTTGAATATTTGCAGGCTGGTTTTCCCGCGATCGGGAAAGCTCAGGCTCAGGCGCAGATCGCGATCTTCGCCGGGCTCCAGTTGGAGTTGCTCCACCTGCAGTGCATTGTCGGTGGACAACTCCAGGCCGGTGGCCTTGTTGAGGGCCATGATCTCATAGCTGCTCAGGTCGCGCAGGGTCACCTTTTCTATGCCCTTGGCTCCCGGATTGCGCCTTTCGATGATGATGGATTCTTCGGCCTCCTGTTCACCCTCCAGCCCGGCGCGGCTTGTGATGGTGCCCCGGCCATCCATGCGGCGGCCATCGCGCAACCAGTCGACTTCGATGCGATCGCCGGCGCGGAGCATGTCAAGGGCCATGGTGATGTCCTTCCAGTCGAGGATGCGGTTGCCGTTGATGGCGGTGAGCACGTCGCCATCCTCCATGCCCACGGCCTCAGCGGCAGAACCCCTTACGATGGCCACCTGGACCCCCTCCTCGTGAGGGCCGTAGGATTGGCGTACCCCCAGAAAGGGGCGTTCGGAGTGATCCAATTCTTCGCGCTCATAGGGGATGCGCTCTCCAAAGGTCACGGATTTCATCAGGCGGTCGCCCTGGCGGATAAGGTGCAACTGGGCTTCCTCGCCGGCGTAGTATTTGTGTAGGATGTCGACGAGATCTTGTTCGCGGCCCACCCGGTACTGATCCACGCCAAAGATGTAATCGAAGGGCTGAATGCCGGCCTTGTCGGCCGCCGTATTGGGCACCACCCAGCTCACATAGCTGCCGTAGGGATTGTCCAACCCCAGCTTATCGGCCTTTTCCCGGCTGATCTTCCGGGTGTAAATGCCGAGATAGGCTCTTTCGCGCGGCTTGTTCGAATAGGCGGGGCCGTTCTTGCTTTCCGCTATACCGAAGAGGGCAAGGCGTTGGCGTCCGCGCTCCGTGTTCAGGTTGATCTGATCGCCGGGCTCCAGCATGTCCAGGGCCAGGGAGATGTCGTTCCAGTCCACGATGGGGTAGCCGTTGATGTGGGTAATGAGATCGCCGTCGCGCAGGCCCATCTGATTGGCCACGCTGCGGCGCATAACGTACACCCGCACGCCCAGGCGGTCGTCGTCGTTGTTGCGATGGGGGCTGATACCCAGGAATACGTCCCGCTTGCGCTCGGGTTTTTCGGCCGCTTCTCGCGAGCCGAAGCGGATGCGGGCCTGGCGGGGAGTGCCCTGGTGGTAAAAGTGGATCGTCGCCTGATCGCCGGCCCGGTACTCGTCCAGCAGGTCGCTCAGGGAGGTATTGCGGTCCGTCCTTCGATCATCAATACCGAATAGGTAATCCATGGGCGTGAGGCCCGCCTCTTCGGCTGCCGTTTTGCGCCAAACGGCTTCCCCGTAGCTCCCCTTGGGCTAGTGGGTATCACTCGCTTTTCGACTTTTTTACTCCAGCTTGCTGGACCCGAGGCCCATAACAGCCCGCGGCTGGGCCCACACCCGGCGCCTGGCCAGCCCCAGCAGCCCGCTCAGGAGAAAAAAGGATTTGTAATTCATTGCCGTGTTGGTTTACCCTGTAGAGACACCACTTTATGCAGCTTGTTGCATCCTCCGTACTCCCACAGGAATGAAGCGTTGCAGAGAATTTCCCTTCCAAGTGGCGCGAAGCTGATGCATGGCGTATTTTTGGAAAAAAATCGCTTCTATGCTGCGCGTATTGCCGGGAGTTCTTTTCTTGCTTGTTGTGCTGAGTGCTTGCAAATCATCAAAGATCCCGAAACTGGAACGTGAATTTACGGAAATGGCAACGGAGCAGGAATCCATATTGTTTCTCCCGCTTCGCGTGGATGTGGCAGCCCTTCGCAGCTCGCTGGACCGCGAGCTGTCCGGCCTGCTGAGCGAGGGGGAAGCTTTTACCGATGGCGACCTTACGGTGGTAGCCTCCAAGCTGGGCGAGCTGGAGCTGGAGGTGGCCGACCGAACCATCTCTTACGGCCTGCCCCTTGCTCTGGACATCACCTACGACGTGGGCATCAGCCGGGTAGGAGCACGGGGCGATATCGATCTGGCTTTCAAGACCGAGTTCTTTTTCGACGAAGACTGGGAGCTGCGCACCGAGACCACGCTGACGGATTACCGGTGGCTGCGCAAACCCAGCCTTAAGCTGGGTGGCGTTAGCCTGCCCCTGGGGGCGCTGGGCAACCTCATCCTCAAGTTCGGCCGCAATCAGATCGCGCGCACCATAGATGAACAGGTCAAACAGAATGTGCCCCTGCGACAGTGGGTGGAGGACGCCTGGCAAATGATGCGCGACCCCATCCTGCTGGACGAAACCTACCGCGCCTGGTTGCTGGTGCATCCTCAGGACTTCGCCATGAGCCCCTTCCGCCTGGAAGAGGGCCAGTGGGGGTTCACCCTGCGGGCCCGCGCCCAGCCCGAGGTCTCCGTGGGTGAAAAGCCGGCTTCCCCGGACAGCGGGGAAGCATTGCCCCTGCTGCAGCGCTTCTACCCGGAGGAGGGGCAGGATTACTTCACCATTTTCATTCGCGGAGCTATCCCGTATGCCGAGGCCGAGGCACTGGCCCGCAGCGAACTGCTGGGCGAAACGTTCAGCGCCGGCAAGCGCAGCGTGACGGTGAACGATCTTACCCTTTCGGGCCGCAACGGATTGCTTCAGGTAGAGATGGATCTCTCGGGCAGCTACGAAGGCACGATCCAGGTAGAAGGCCGCCCCACCTACAATACTCAGCGCCAGAAACTGGAATTCAAGGACCTGGACTACAGTATGCAGACCCGCAATCTGCTGTTCAAGTCGGCCGGCTGGTTGCTCAAAAGCGCGCTGAAGGGGCGCCTGCAAAAAGAGCTGAACGCCTATCTGGATTCCGGGCTGACCGACTGGAAGGCCATGCTGGAGGAGCAGCTTCGACAGACCGAACTGGGGCCCGGCCTGCGGTTGGCCAGTGCGGTCAGGGAGCTGCGCATCCTGCGGGCCGAGGCCCTGGCGGAGGGGTTTGAAGCCACGGTGGGGGTGTCCGGAAAGTTGGCGGTGGAAGTCCGGGGCCTTTGATCAGTCGGCCCGCTCGAGTATGAGCAGGCGCTCGCGGCCGTTCTCGTTCATGCGAAACACCAGGGAGTCGGATTCAATATGAGCGATCTCCACGGCTTTTTCGGTGCTGGCCTGGTTGAGGGTATCCAGGCGGTAGAGGATTTTCCCATTGAGGTAGTAGTAACCGGCCTCCTGATAGTTGAGGGTACTGTGGTACTCGTACGCGCCTTCTTCGTGAAAGGTGATTCCGATCTGTTTGACGTCTATCGGCAGGGGATCTCCTTCCTCGAGCAGTTCTACGGCCTGCCAGCTCCCCCTCAGTTTGTGCTCGGCATCTTCCTGGCAGCCGAAGCCGGTGATGAGGCTAGAGGAAAGGAAACATCCCAACAGCAGAAATCTCATAAAAACTCATTTTTGATGATCGCAAGGGGCGTTGCCGGCATGGCGCAGACGCCTGGCATCGCCTCCCGGCTAAACAATACTTCCTGCTTTCTTTTGGGATTACCTTGCCAGTGCGGTGAGGCCCGGCCTAGTGATGCGTCCGGGTACGGACCCCACCGGGTGTTCGGTTGCGCGAGGGGCAGCGGCACATCAGCTGCCGCACCTCGCGCAACCGAACACCCGGTGGGGTCCGAACCCGGACGCATCACGAAGACAGGAGCA